>NZ_LAYY01000019.1 GCF_000986785.1 Mesobacillus campisalis
GGTAACCCGGACAATAGAATAGGGAAATCGGATAATAGAAAGTGCGTAGGCAAATAGAAAAGGAAAATCGGCAAATAGCAGGCGGGAAAGTGCAAATAGAAATGTGATTCCGGACAATAGAGCAGGTAACCCGGACAATAGAATAGGGAAATCGGATAATAGAAAGTGCGTAGGCAAATAGAAAAGGCAAATCGGCAAATTGAAAGCGGGAAAGTGCAAATAGAAGTGTGGTTCCGGACAATAGAACCGGCAAACCGGACAATAGCAAGTGCGTTGGCAAATAGAAAAGGAAAATCGGCAAATAAAAAGCGGTAAAGTGCAAATAGAAATGTGATTCCGGACAATAGAGCAGGTAACCCGGACAATAGAATAGGGAAATCGGATAATAGAAAGTGCGTAGGCAAATAGAAAAGGAAAATCGGCAAATAGCAGGCGGGAAAGTGCAAATAGAAATGTGATTCCGGACAATAGAGCAGGCAACCCGGACAATAGAATACACGTTAACAAACGACCCGGCCCCTAAACAAAAAAAGATCGCCAAATCCTGAGATTTAGCCAATCTTTTTATAATATCTACCCGTTCACAATCGTTCCGCCGTTTATATGGATCGTTTGTCCGCTGACATAGGTTGAATCGTCACTGGCCAGATAAACGTAGGCTGGTGCCAGCTCGTAAGGCTGTCCGGCCCTTCCCATTGGCGAATTGGTGCCAAATTTGGATACCTTCTCGGCGTCGAAAGTGGAAGGAATCAACGGTGTCCAGATTGGGCCGGGCGCGACGCTGTTTACCCTGATTCCCTGCTGGGCAAGGGACATAGCCAGCGAGCGGGTAAATGAAACAATTGCTCCTTTTGTTGCAGAATAATCAATCAGCTGTTCATTTCCTTTATACGCTGTAATCGATGAAGTATTAATAATGGTGCTTCCTTCTTTAAGGTGCGGGAGAACAGCCTTTGTCAGGTAGAAAATTGAAAAGATATTTGTACGGAAGGTCTTTTCCATCTGTTCTGCGGAAATATCCAGCAAGCTTTCCTGCGGATGCTGCTCAGCCGCATTGTTGACCAGGATGTCAATCTTCCCGAATTCCTCAATGGTCCTGTCGACTGTTTCTTTGCAGAAGCTTTCCCTTCCGACATCTCCGGATATCAGCAGGCATCTTTGGCCCTCCGCTTCAACGAGCTGCTTTGTCTGGCGTGCATCTTCACTTTCCTCAAGATAGACAATGGCCACATCCGCACCTTCTTTAGCATAATAAATCGCGACTGACTTGCCGATGCCGCTGTCGCCTCCGGTAATAAGGGCCACCTTGTTTTTAAGTTTGCCTGAACCCTTATAGTTGCTATCCACGGAAATCGGTTCAGGACGCATT
This sequence comes from Mesobacillus campisalis, assembly GCF_000986785.1. GTDB lineage: Bacteria > Bacillota > Bacilli > Bacillales > Cytobacillaceae > Mesobacillus_B > Mesobacillus_B campisalis. The sequence goes on from NZ_LAYY01000019.1 coordinate 1,370, forward strand.
TCCTCTTCTGTGCCTGGCTGGTGGTCCTGATGCTGTGCCGGAAATCCCTTCTTTTGTTCGTTCGTCATTTCCTTCACTCCTCTTTATAGGCTTATCCTTATATTAAATTCCAATTTTTAGAGGAGTTAAAACGTGGAAATTTAATGCAAAGAAGCACAGTCCTATGCTGGACTGTGCCTGAAGCATCAGCGGTAATTGACGAATTGGACATCTACGGTCAGGTCGGCTTCCTTGACGGCAGCGATGATTTTTTGAAGATCGTCCCTGCTTTTGGCGGTTACCCGCACTTGATCGTCCTGTATTTGGCTTTTCACCTTTAAGCCGCTATTTTTAATAAGAGCGGTAATTTTTTTTGCGTTATCCTTGTCAATTCCGGAAACGAGCTTGGCACGCTGGCGGACGGTTCCGCCTGACGCACCTTCAATCTTTCCGTAATCCAGGTTCTTGACAGGCACCCCTCGCTTGATGAGTTTGCCTAGGAGGACATCCTTTAATTGTTCAAGCTTGTATTCATCGTCTGAAACGAGGACCAGCTCTTCCTTGTCCAGGCTGATATCGCTCTTGCTTCCCTTAAAATCATAGCGGGTGCTGATTTCTTTCATGGCGATGTTAATTGCGTTTGTTACTTCGGAAAACTCTACTTTGGATACAATATCAAATGAACTCTCTTTAGACATATCCTACCTCCAAAAACGATTTCTATTGAATCTTAATCTGCAGGCGCAACGAAGCCTGTCACTCAAACCCCCGCCGCAGTCACGCGGAGGTTTCCCTTTATGGCTTCATTATAGTAAAATATAGCAGTTCAAACAACTTTTCGGTAAGGGTGTTATCAATAATAAGGAGGATTGTAATGTCTCTAAATGAATATATAGGTCAGACAGTAGAACTAACAGTAGCTCGCATTTCCGATTTCGGCTATTTTCTCACAGACGGGGAAGAAGATGTGCTGCTTCACAATAATGAAACAGACAGGGAGCTCCAGGAGGAAGAGAAGGTCATCGTGTTTCTTTATGTTGATTCAAAGGGAAGGCTGGCAGCAACCACGTCCAATCCTGCTGTCACAGCTGGAACGTACGGCTGGGTTCCGGTCGTGGAATCAGTATCTGGTACAGGGGTGTTCCTGGATATCGGGATCAGCAAGGATATATTGCTAGGTAAGGATGACTTGCCGGTCTTGGAATCAGTTTGGCCCAAGAAGGGGGATTTGCTTTATATCACGCTGAGGGTAAACAGGAATTATTTAATTTATGCCCGATTGGCGAGTGACCAGGTAATCCAGGAAATTTCCAATCATGCAACTAGAAAGGATTTCAATAAAAATGTCCACGGTCATATTTACCGCACGGCGCGAGTAGGCAGCTGGATGATTACCGCTGAAGGCTATAAAGGATTCATCCATGAGTCGCAGCGAAAAACAGAGCCAAGGCTTGGGGAGAAAGTGGAAGGCCGGATCATTGATGTCAAGGAAGACGGAACGGTCAATATTTCCCTTCTGCCAAGAAAGCAGGAAGCCCTTGATGAGGATGCGGTGGTCATCATGGAATACCTCGAATCCCGAAATGGAGCCATGCCATACAGCGACAAAAGCATGGCAGAGGATATTAGCGAGCGTTTCGGTTTAAGCAAATCCTCCTTTAAGCGGGCGCTGGGCAGGTTGATGAAAGAGGGAAAAGTGTACCAGGAGGAAGGCTGGACTTATAAAAAAGAAGATAAAAAATAAGAGCGGCCAGATGGCCGCTCTTATTTTTTATAAATGATCGGTTTTCTTGGAATACTGATTCTTCCCGGCTTTTCGGTTCTTCTCAGCCAGCATGTTTTTTTCGTGGCGGAAAGCATTGTTGTCCTGCGCTTTTTTGTCATTGTCAGAAGTATGAGGCATAACGGCTTCTCTCCTTTATAAGTTATTCTACAGGTTAGATTGCCTAAACTTGACCAACAGTATACAAAGACAGCCTGCCGCAAATAGGGCAGGCTGTTGGTAGTTATGGAAGTTCATTTAAAAAGAAAATCGAAATGGTCCCGGGGCCGGTATGGGAGCCAATAGCCGCACCAATCGGGCTTATGAAAATTTCGGGTGTGCCAAACTCCTTGGCTATCAGTTCCTTCATTTCCAATGCTGTTGTCTCATCATCCGCATGGCTTATCGCAACCATTTGGGAATCCAGGGATGTTCCACGCTCATGCACCAGTTCAATGATCCTCCGAAGCAGTTTTTTTCTGCCGCGTATCTTTTCTAGAGGAACAAGCTTCCCATCTTCCACATTGAGCAATGGCTTGATATTCAGAAGTCCGCCCAGAAAAGCAGAGGCCCTGGAGACACGCCCTCCCTTTGCGAGATGGTCCAAATCATCGACAGAAAATAAATGTTCCATATGCTGGGCCATGAAGACTGCATCGTTGACAATCTCTTCTTTCGATTTTCCAGCCTGGGCCGCCTTTACGGCTTCCATGACAACGAGACCGCATCCAAGTGAGGCACATTTTGTATCGATAATGGATAAATCGAAATCCGGGTATTCTTCCTTTACCTGTTCGGAAATCATGACAGCGGTTTGGTAGGTACCGGACAGCTGTGAGGAAAACGCTATGTATATCCCTTGCTCCTTGTTGACGGCCATCTCCGTAAATGCCTCTTTAAAGCCGGCAGGGGAGGCCTGTGACGTCTTCGGGAGATTCCCGGAACGGATTTTATCGTATACTTCCTGAGGCTGGATGGTTCTTAGGTCCTCATACTCTTTACCATCAATATGGACCTTTAGCGGGAATAATGTAACATCGTTTTGTTCAAAAAACTCGAGGGGCAAATCGCTTGCACTGTCTGCCAGAATTTTCACTCCCATAAAAAATCACCCTCTTTCTCGCTCTATATGATTTTAGTTTAGCCTCTAACCGGGAAAAACACAATTGGAAGTACTGAAAACAGGGTAAATGGGGAAAAACAAGCAAAACTAGCTAAGGAGGTCTAAGATGGTCTGGCTACATACAAAGAAATTTTTTATAGTCCTTATTGGTGCGATATTAAATGCGATAGCCATGAACTTCTTTTTAATCCCGGCCAATGTCTATGCAAGTGGCTTTACTGGTGTCGCACAGCTGATATCAAGCATCCTGGGTGAATTCGCTCCTTTCCAGCTATCAACGGGGATATTGCTTTTTATATTAAATGTACCTGTTACCATTTTAGCCTGGAAAAAGGTAGGGAGATCGTTCACTGTCTATAGTTTCTTATCCGTGGTTCTTATGTCATTTTTTCTAGAGGCCATCCCTATCAGACATGTATCAGAAGACATTATGCTGAATGCCGTATTTGGAGGCGTGATTGCGGCAATAGGGGTTGGTATTACATTAAAGTGGGGAGCGTCCACGGGTGGGATGGATATTGTGGCCATGGTCCTTTCGAGAAGCAATGATCGTCCTGTAGGTAATTATTTTTTCACATTGAACAGTCTGATAATTGTTACGGCCGGCTTTTTATATGGCTGGGAAAAAGCCTTGTACACTCTTGTCCAGCTGTACGCTTCAACAAGAGTGATTGATGCCATCCATACAAGGCATGAAAAGCTAACGGCAATGATTATAACGAAAAAGGCCGCCGAGCTGAAAAAGGCCATCCACAGCAAACTGGTGCGGGGGATTACGTCGATCCCGGCTAAAGGCGGATATACGAATGATGATAAGAACATCTTGCTGATCGTTATTACTCGCTATGAGCTTTATGATCTTGAACGGACAATAAAAGAGGTCGATCCCCAGGCTTTTACGAATATCATAGAAACATCCGGGATCTATGGATTTTTTAGAAAAGAATAAGCCCAGTGAGGTGCACAATGAAGAAGTTCAGTTTTTTTCTTGTTTTTTTAGTGCTTGTCTCCAGTCCATTATGGACCATGGGAGCAGAGTCTGCGGACAATGGCCCTGATCTTCATTTTTTTGTTGAACCGATTGCAGGACCGGAAAAGGTCACATTTGAACTAGTCCTCAGAAATGGGGGCAGTACGCACCGGGAACTGGAATTTCCAAGCGCCCAGCTGTATGAGATTCAGGTGAAAGACAGAAGCGGGAAGGAGCTATACCGCTATTCATCAGGAAAAACCTTTGCCCAAGCTCTGCAGAAAGTGAGACTCGCCCCCGGGGAGACGATTTCCTGGAAGGAAACATGGGATTATCAGGGGGAAACCGGAAGGATACCTGAAGGGGAATATAAGGTTATGGCAGAGCTAAAGGCTAATAAGGCCAATTCTAAACAGCTTAAACCTTTGGTGGACGAAAAGGAGATGTTTGTCCCCAACGAGAACCTTATTTTCCGGCAGATAACAGCCAGCGGAAAGAAAGGCGTATATAAGGTGGCAGGAAGCATACGACCGGGAGCTGGCCATTTTTTCTATACTGTGGAGGATGGACATCATGAACAAATTGGAGAAACAAAGGTGGAAGTAGAAGGAGGGGGAGATTGGCAAGCATTTTCGCTAGAGATTAAAATACCAGCGGAGGAACTCCCCGAGAGTGGAACACTTATCCTGCATCTTTACGAACGGAGCCAGGAAGGAAGCATCATCCATGGCTATCCGGTCATTCTCGAGAGGTTTTGAACTCAAAAAGGCTGACACCGAGGTGTCAGCCTTTCTGGGCTTACTGATGGTTCTTTATGGAATCAAGCTCGTCTTGATATTGGTGCAGCTGCTGCTTTTCTGCAAGACTAGAATTGGCGAAAGCCGAAGAAAGGGCATTTTCGGCGCGGGAAATGGCAGCCTGCTGTCCAGTCCCAGCCTCCTGGGCGATTTTCACGGCTTCCCTGGCTTCCTGAAAGAGGCGATTGCCCATCCTATATCCCCTCCTGCTGGTGTCCGTTTGCCATTTTTCTTGCTTCAGCTTCAGCATAAGTGGTATGGTACGGGATTCGAGCGTCATGTCTGAAGACACTGTCAGTTCCTTGCTTTACAAAACGCTTGGACTTATTCGATTTTCCCATTCTTACCCCTCCATTCAAGTATCCGAGCATGATATGAAACAGGATGCTGATCTGCCTGTTTCAATTTTAGTATGCTCAAAATTTCGGGGGAAACTATTGGCGATAAATGCAAATACGTTTTTTTAAAGTGCCCTTAGATTCAAAAGGTCGTTCAGGTACACACCGATGCCATCCTCTTCATTGGACAGGGTCACTTCATTGGCAATGTTCTTCACTGCATCAATTCCGTTCCCCATTGCGATGCCGCGACCGGCATATTCAAGCATATCAAGGTCATTGTCTTCGTCTCCGAATGCTATGATTCGTTCAGCCGGGATATTAAAATAGTCGGAAGCCTTCTTAAGCCCGACGGCTTTATTCAGTCCGTATTTAACGATTTCAATTACGTGCCATGGAGCTGCCCAGCTGCGATGGTCGATCACTTCGGCATGGACGTCCGATAGGTGGGCACGAATGGAGCTCAATTGTTCCTCCTCCGTATGGATCAGCATGCTGGTCGGCGATTTTTTCAGGAATTTGCGCAGGTCACCCGTGGTGATGCTTGGATCGCCAAACCCAAAGAGGTCAATCAGTTTTTCATCATGGTAATGAAAATAGACATCGTCAATCACTTCGGCGATGATGTTATGAAATTTAAAGGATTCCAAAGCCTCGACTATATCCTTTGCAACATTAATGGACAGCGGTGAATGGTGCACTCCCCAGCTTTGGTCAAGCGGATGGTGGATGAAAGCCCCGTTGAAGTTGACAATCGGAGTATCGAGCTCCAGCTCATGGTAATACATTTCGCTGGAGCGGAAAGGCCTGCCAGTTGCAATCATGACAATATGGCCTTGCTCCCTGGCTTTCTGAATGACTTTCTTGTTATTCTCCGAAATTGTTTTATCATCTTTTAACAGCGTGCCATCCAAATCAAGGGCGATTAAATGTTTTTCAGACATAGAGAACTCCTTTAGGACCAGATTTTTATTAGTATATAGAATTTACCAAAATGAATGCCAAAGATTGGACATACTCTTGATATTCCCCTCAGTTGGCCAAAACCTAAACAATATATTCATGTTGCCTATATAACCATTTTACATATTAATTGTGAAAAAATCATTCAGGACATGTTAAAGAAAGGAGAGAGGGTATGTTAACATAGAGATTGTAAAAGAAATAAAGGAGTGATCGATGTGGATCAGGATTTAAAAGACAGCATCATGGGTGCATTGGAAATGGTCGTTGACCCGGAACTGGGAGTGGATATCGTCAACCTTGGCCTTGTCTATGATGTTGAGCTCGATGATGAAGGAAAAGCGACGGTCACAATGACACTGACCTCAATGGGGTGTCCGCTGGCGGGAACGATTGTTGACCAGGTTAAGCACGCCTTGTCCGATCTTCCTGAAGTGAAGGATACGGAAGTGAACATCGTTTTCAATCCTCCGTGGTCAAAAGATATGATGTCACGTTATGCGAAAATCGCACTGGGAGTCAGGGATTAATCCTAATTCCCGCGGATAAGAAAAACGCCTGGAGATGCCTCCAGGCGTTTTTCTGTTGATATGAATTGTTTTACCGTTGAAGCCAAATGGGCCCAAGAATTGTGAATAAATTTTGACGGAGATTGTTACGAAATTGTGTATTGTACCAGAGGTTTACTCTATAGTCAAATTCCCTATGTTACTATTACCTCAGTTAAACAAATAGCACTTAAAACCTATATTAACAGGGGGAATACACAATGCCAAGAATAACAACTTGGGAACCGGAAAATCCGGTATTTTGGGAAGCAGAGGGGAAGAAGCATGCCCGCCGCAACCTAATGATTTCTGTACCAGCACTTATGCTTGCTTTTATTATCTGGCAAATTTGGTCTGTTGTAGCTATCAGGCTAAACGATATTGGTTTCAGCCTGACTCCGTCACAATTATTCACACTGGCTGCCCTTCCAGGCCTGGTTGGGGCTACTCTCCGGTTTGTCTATACTTTTGCTCTTGGGGTATTCGGCGGCCGGAACTGGACCGTGTTCTCCACAGGGATTTTGATCCTTCCTGCTCTGGGGATTGGCTTTGCTGTCCAGAATCCCGAAACACCTTATTGGGTATTGATGCTGCTTGCCGCTCTATGTGGCTTGGGCGGAGGAAACTTCTGCTCCTCAACACCGAATATTTCACTCTTTTATCCGAAAAAGGAAAAGGGAGCCGCTCTTGGAATCAACGGCGGTCTTGGCAACATGGGAGTCTCGGTTGTCCAATTCGTAACGCCTCTGGTTATAACAACTGGCACATTCGCTTTTATCGGCGGAGGATCCGGTGGACAGGTGCTTCCAGACGGTTCACAGGTTTGGCTTCAAAACGCAGCCTTTGTCTGGGTAATCCCTATTGTGATCATGACCGTCCTTGCCTGGTTCGGAATGGATAACATCCCAGGAGCCAAGCAGTCGGTTGCCGAACAATTGGTTATTGTGAAACGCAAGCATACATGGATCATGACCGTCCTTTATGTAGCAACATTCGGTTCTTTCATTGGATATTCGGCGGCCTTCCCGCTGCTGTTGAAATCCCTGTTCCCGCAATACATCGGGCTTGCATTCCTTGGTGCTTTCCTTGCTGCGGCTTCCCGTCCTGTTGGCGGTTGGATTTCCGATAAATACGGCGGTGCACTTGTCACTTCCATTACACTTGTCGTCATGTCTTTAGGAGCGTTGGCTGTCATTTACTTCACCCACCAGGTGAACTTTGCAGGATTCCTGCTTTCCTTCCTGGTTCTGTTCATTGCGGCAGGCATGGGGTCAGCTTCAACATTCCAGATGATTCCATTCATCTTCCCGGCTAAGGAAGCGGCACCGGTACTTGGATTCACTGCAGCGTTTGCAGCATACGGATCCTTCCTGATCCCGAAATTATTTGGGTGGTCCACAGGTGCTTTAGGCTCCCCGATTAATGCGATTTATTTCTTCATTGCTTTCTATCTGGTATCGCTGGTAATCAACTGGTTCTACTATCGCAGAAACAATGCGGAAATCAAACTAAGATAGAATGAAAATCCAGGCTTTGGCCTGGATTTTTTAATCCTTTCATTTTTTGGAAAGTCACAAAACTGCCAAACATCCCAGCGATTTTGTGAGGTATCTCACTTAAGCAAGGTGTAAATTCACCTATACTGAAAACACAAGGTCATTATCCAGGAGGCGCATGAAGGATGTTTAAAAGAGATTTTAATAAGGACCCGTTCATTGTGATTTGGGAGCTGACACGGGCCTGCCAGTTAAAGTGCCTGCATTGCCGCGCCGAAGCCCAATATAGACGCGATCCAAGGGAGTTAAGCTTCGAAGAAGGAAAAACACTGATCAACCAGATATATGAAATGAATAATCCGATGCTGGTATTTACAGGCGGGGATCCGCTGATGCGGGAAGATGTTTTTGAGATTGCTGCCTATGCCATCAATAAAGGTGTAAGGGTGTCGATGACCCCGAGCGCGACTCCGAACGTAACGAAGGAAGCAATCGAGAAGGCAAAGGAGGTTGGACTATCGCGCTGGGCCTTCAGCCTTGACGGGCCAACAGCCGGGATTCACGATCATTTCCGCGGAACGGAAGGGTCATTCGACTTGACCATGGAACGGATTAAATATTTGCACGAGCTAGAAATTCCAATTCAGATCAACACGGTTATCTCCCGATATAATTATGATTGCCTGGAGGAAATGGCCAAGCTGATCGAGGAGCTGGATTGCGTACTTTGGAGCGTGTTCTTTCTCGTTCCAACCGGCAGGGGCCAGGAGAAGGACATGATTACTCCTGCTGAGCATGAAAAAGTGTTCAGCTGGCTGTACCAGCTGAGCAAGAGAGTGAAATTTGACATCAAAACCACTGCTGGACAGCATTACCGCCGTGTTGTCATCCAGAATAAAATGCGTGAAGCCAAGGAGCAGGTCGAAGATATCCAGTATCTCGACGCGCTCACCCAACAAGGGTTGACAGGATCGATTGACGGCTTGGGAAGGGCGCCAAAAGGGGTAAACGATGGCAATGGTTTTGTATTTATATCCCATATTGGGGACGTTTACCCTAGCGGCCTTCTTCCTGTAAAGGCGGGGAATGTACGGGAACAGCCTCTGGCCGAGATTTACCGTGAATCCCCAATATTCAAGGCACTCCGGAATCCGGATGGGTTTAAAGGAAAGTGCGGCCAGTGCGAATTCCGGTATGTTTGCGGCGGCTCACGCTCAAGGGCATATGCGGTGACAGGAGATTATCTGGAGAGCGAGCCTTACTGTGTCTACATTCCGGAGGCCATGAGAAAACAGAAGGAAAAGAAACTTTAATGAAGGAGGAAGGAATCGGGCAGTCGGGGTTCCTTCCTTTTTGGCACAATGCTCTATTATAGCTGAATGTTGATTTCACTCTAATTGAAAAATAAAGGGAGAAAGTCCGGTTATTTGGGGAAATCCCTAAATTTCCTTTAAAATAAGAGGAGTTTTTCCGGTTATAGGTATCGAAAACAATGGAGTTTGCCTTGTTTTGAGAAGATAAGGGGAATTTCTTCTCTTATTTCTGCTTCTTAAGGTGCCTTTGCGTACAATAACCGGAAGTTCTCCCCTTAATAATTCTCATACCTTTCAGAAAATCAACAATGAATAATAATAGAGCCTTGCATAAAGAGACGGAACCTGCTGGCCCCGTTTTCTTCTTTTTTATAAAATAGTGAACGTTTCTACACTTAGATAACTGTCCAGCTCCAGCGCCTAGCCCCTCAAGTCATAAGCCGCTCCAGAATTGAAGGCAAAGAACGCCTTCTATTCTGGAGCGGCTTATGCTGGTCGGGGCTGAACAAGGCGCTTGCGCTTTTCTTATTCTATACTGCAGAAGACAGCAGGACAGTTCTCACATCCTATTTCCGTCTTCAGGTAATCAAGGTCATGGACGATGATATTCCCTTTTTTTATGGATAGAATCCCTTCCCGTTTCAGGTCGTTCAGGATGCGGTTCGTACTTTCTCTCGAAGTGCCGCAGAAATTGGCGAGTTCCTGGTTGGTCAGCGGCAAATCAATCAGAATCCCATCCTGCCTCTCCACTCCATAACTGTTCGTCATCCGGATCAATGTGGAAAACAGGGCGCCTTTTTTGCCATTTAGAACAAGATCGCGAAACTTGGTTTGCGTTTTGCGAAAATGGTCACTCATCCACTTCATGAATTCGAAAGCAAGGGAAGGATTTTGAAAGATTTCCCTTTCTATCACTTCCTTCTTGATGGCAAAAATCTCACTATCTTCAAGAATCAGCGCGCTCAGCAAGTATTTAGGAGACTCCGTGAATAACGTTAATTCCCCGCAGATATCATTTTTTCCGCATATCCTTAATGCCAGCTCGCGGCCGTCTTTTGTTACCTTGCTGATTTGGACTTTCCCGGAAACAATCAGGTAAAGCTCTTCTGCTTCCATTCCTTCCTGGAACAAGTAGGTCCCTTTCGGTGCCAGGATTTTCCGGTCGGCAAAAAGCAGAAGTTCCTTTATTTCAATGGAATGTGTAGGTTTATTCAGTTGAGGCATGCTCATCACCCTTTAACCGATTTTTCGTTCTTTTCTTTGCACTAATAATAACACCGTAATAGTAGTAAAAACGGATCTAAAAGCACTTGTTGAAATATTGTCACCTTTCTTGGAATGATTGTTCACATTTCTGTAAAAAACGTCTTATACAGGTATTCCATCGGCCTTCTGACAAAAGAACGACACTGTGGCAATAGCCCATACAGGTATTTTGACAAGTTGATGACATTTCCGCTTATTCTCACTATGAGGGTAGTATTTATGGTGTAATATAAGCAGGATTCATTTTTACATGTGAGAATATTAACAGTATTGAATGGCAACTGCTGATAGAATGATTAGAGAACTTCCATAATGGAGTTGATAAATATAATGATAAAAGACCAGTTAAATAGACCATTGCGTGATTTGCGCATTTCCGTTATAGACAGATGCAACTTCAGGTGCACCTATTGTATGCCCGCAGATATTTTTGGACCGGACTTTGCCTTTTTGCCTAAAAGTGAACTGCTAAGCTATGAAGAGATTGAGAGGATTGCCAGGATCTTTGTAGAGCTTGGCGTCGAGAAAATTCGTTTGACCGGCGGGGAGCCTTTGCTAAGGAAGGACCTTCCAGTATTAATCCAAAAACTTTCAGCAATTGATGGGCTTGAAGATATTGCTTTGACCACAAACGGGGTGATGCTGCCCAAGCTTGCCCTCCAGCTGAAGGAAGCCGGACTCAAGCGGGTGAACATTTCCCTCGATACGTTGAACGATGCCCTTTTTGGACAAATCAACGGCCGGGGAGTCACGACAAAACCTGTGCTGTCTGGAATCCAGGCTGCAAAGGAAGCTGGCCTCGGAATAAAGATCAATATGGTAGTGAAAAAGGGCCTGAACGATCAGGAAATTCTCCCTATGGCCGAGTTTTGCAAGCAGGAAGGGCTGGAGCTTCGCTACATTGAGTTTATGGATGTTGGCAGTACGAATGGCTGGAAAATGGATGATGTGATTACCAAAAAAGAAATTTACGAGCTGCTCAAGGAGAATTTTGAGCTTGAACATACAGGTGCAGCCTATTTTGGTGAGGTAGCCAAGCGTTACCGCTATAGTGGTACGGATGTTCATGTAGGCTTTATTTCTTCTGTTTCGGAATCATTCTGTTCAAGCTGTACAAGGTCAAGGCTGTCAGCGAATGGACAGATATTCACCTGTCTTTTCAATGGAAACGGCCATGATATTCGCGATTTTATCAGAGCCGGTGCTTCGGACGAGGAAATCAGGCAGAGAGTCACATCGATTTGGAACCCTCGTCTGGATCGATACTCGGATGAAAGGACCGCTGAGACGGTCAAGATCAAGAGAACGAAAAAGATAGAAATGTCCTATATTGGCGGCTAAAAAGTCAATGTGATGCCGTATTTAAATGGCCAGTTCCTCGACAGGAACTGGCCATTATCTTTTTTTCGGCAGAAAAGAAGGCAGCCTAAGTTCCGGCCCTTCAACAGCGATAAGCCAGGTTTTCCATGGAAACATTTAAGGGTATGTTAATAACATGGTAGATGTCGAAAAGAATTGAGGATGTCTGATGATCAAGCGCAGAATTGAATATTTATTTTTAATGGTTTTAATTGCGTGCCTGTATGGCATTTTTTATCAGGATCTAAGCTCTTTCTGGAATTTTGCTCTTGCAGGGGTATATTTCTTCATCATCTTTATCACCATGTTCTCCCTTATGCTGGAAGAACGCTCGCCCAGTCATACACTTTTATGGATGAATGTGCTGCTTTTCTACCCGATATTCGGGTATTTTTTCTATTTGTTCTCGGGGCAGCTCTACTTGAAAGGATATCTGTTCAAGCGTAAGCGCCGGTTGGCAAGAACGGAATGGGAACGCCTAATGAGGAAGGAAGTTACCCCGGATCTCTCCTTCCTGCAGGACAATCAGCAGAGTTTTGCCAAAATCGCCAATAAGACTGCCTTGACCCCTATCAGTACAGGTTCAAGGGCAACCATGCTTAAAAATGGCCATGAAACATTTACAGAAATCAAGAAAAAGCTGAGGGAAGCCAAAAAGTTTATTCATATAGAATACTATATTTTTCGGTCTGACCGGCTTGGAAAAGAACTGATGGGAATCCTGATTGAAAAGGCGCATGAGGGAGTTGAGGTGCTGTTCATGTTTGATGCGGCAGGCAGCCTTGCACTGTCAGCAAGGGATATCAAAAAAATGGAAGAGGCCGGCATTAAGGTCCATTCATTTTCGCCGCTAAAGTATGGCTTTTTTAACCAAAAGTTCAATTTTCGTAATCACAGGAAAATTATTGTAATTGATGGGGAGATTGGGTTTGTCGGGGGGCTCAATGTAGGAGTGGAATATCTTGGAGAAAATGAGAACTTCGGCTTTTGGCGTGACACTCATCTGTTCCTGACAGGTGAAGCCGTTTATTCGCTCCATCAGGTTTTCCTGCTGGACTGGGAATATGTGAGCGGAGAACAGGTGATTGGAAATCATGTTGCCGACAAGTCGAGGTCACCGGTTGACAACAATGAAATCGATGGAGCGATCCAGGTAGTGGCAAGCGGTCCGGATACACAGCAGGGAATCATGGGCAATCTCTTTTTTGCGATGATGACAAGCGCTACCCAATCGATTTGGATAGCCACTCCTTATTTCATCCCGAATGAAGCCATAAGGACGGCTTTAAAGGCCGCTGCAGGCAAAGGGCTGGATGTCAAAATTTTGGTGCCTGAAGTGAATGACAGCTTTTTAACCCATTATGCGAGCCAATCCTATTTTGCCGAGCTGTTGAGAAATGGAGTCGAGATTTATATGTATAAAAAAGGGTTCCTTCATCAGAAAGTGCTAATCGTCGATGGAAACCTTGCCTCGATTGGCACAGCTAATATGGACATGCGCAGCTTCCATTTAAACTTTGAGGTCAATGTCTTTTTGTATGACAGCAGTTCCATACGGGATCTTGTGGCGCATTATGAGGAGGATCTCGAAGACAGTGAGAAGATTGGTGCAATTGAGCATTATAAGCGCTCCTGGATATCAAAAACGAAAGAGTCATTCGCCCGGCTGTTCTCGGGGGTTCTGTAACTACAATAAGAACAGGAATCACGAATGGCTGCCACTGAAAAACCCCCGTCTTGGGGGTTTTTCAGTGGGCCATATTAGGACCTTACTGGGTCCAGATAGCGGGGGAAGAGGATGTTATTCTCAAGATGCACATGCATGAAGGTATGCTCCTCAAGCATTTCAAGTCGCTTGTACACCAATCGGTAAGTCCCGCATGCATCCATTGGCGGAGTGAAATCGGTGGTTACTTCCCTTAGTTCCTTAAGAATTGCTCCGGCATGGTCATGCTCCTTTTCCAGCTCAAGGACCTCTGCAATAATAGCATCACGATTTTCTGTTTGAGGCAGGTCCAGCTTCAGAAGGGCAGGAAATACGGTTGCTTCTTCTTTGGCTGTATGTTCAAGCAATTCCTGCTTCAGTTCGTAAAATAAATCATGCATTTTTATGAGTTCCGGATGATTTCCTCCATGTACCCTTGCTACTTTGGTAACATAGGGACTTAACAGTTTGAGCTCTTCCTCGAGAGTACGGTGGTACTGGTCCTGGATATGCTCTACAAGGTCGGCGGAAGGAGTCTGTGTCCAAAATTCCATATCTTCGGCTGACTTGGTGTTCTTGGCATAAAGCTCTTCCAATTCTTCCATAAGGGCGCCCATGTCCACGTTTTGTCCAGAGGCTGCCTGTAAAAGCGGGATGTTGCCTCCGCAGCAGAAATCAATGCGGTTTTTCTTGAAGATATCGCTGGATTTAGGAAAGATGTTTACAATATCCCTTACTAATGTATGTTCATTAAATGGAACTTTCATGGTTTTTCCTCCTTGGAATCAATCTTTATTGTTTACAAATTAAGCATAAAGGAAATGGTCTTACTAATAGGTGATGTGAATCACAGATTGAAAATAATTCTTCGTCCCTTCAAGGAATTTTCACAATTTCCAAGGTGGCAATAGGATTAGTTAACAAATATGTGCGGTTTGTCATTTGTAGGTGTTTCATGTACCGTTATAATGTAAAAGGTGAAAATTTTAATTGCCCGGTTATAGGAGCTGAAGATATGTTGGAGAGAAGAACGCCTATCCAGATTGGTGAAGCTGTAAAAAAAGTGATGGAGTATAAAATAGAGGGAAGAACAGAACGGGTATCAATCAATGAAAGCTTTGGAAGATTCCTGTCGGAGGACCTGACGGCAACGAGCGATGTCCCCCATTTTGACAGGGCGCCATACGATGGATACGCAATCCGGTCTGAAGACACGAAAGAAGCCTCACAGGCAAACCCGGTGCGGTTTGAAGTCGTTGATCATATCGGAGCCGGCATGCTTTCCGATAAGGAGCTCGGACCGTTCCAGGCGGTTCGGATTATGACAGGCGCCCAGATGCCGGCTGGCTCGGATGCTGTCGTCATGCTTGAACTCACCAAAGAATCCGAGCAGGCAGGAAGGAATTATATGTCGGTGAAAAAGGTGCATAAGCATGGCGAAAATATATCCTATCGGGGAGAAGATGCAAAACAGGGCGAAGTTCTGGTGAAAAAAGGAACTTATATCAATCCTGGCATTCAAGCGATGCTCGCCACTTTTGGCTATGCACAGGTTCCGGTTGCCAAAAAACCTGTGGTGGGTCTTTACGCTACCGGAACTGAGCTTTTGGAAGTAGATGAGCCACTGGTTCCGGGAAAAATCCGCAACAGCAATTCCTATATGATCTCCGCGCAAATTCAGCGGGCTGGAGCGGAGGTCAAATATTTCGGGCAGCTTCCCGACGAATTTGATACCTGCTTTGAAGCCGTCAGGGAAGCGATTGACGAAGTGGATATCTTTATCACAACAGGAGGCGTATCGGTCGGTGATTTTGATTATTTGCCGCAGATATATGAAAAGCTGGGCGCCGAGGTTCTTTTCAATAAGGTTGCCATGAGGCCGGGCAGCGTCACCACCGTGGCGCAGTTAAATGGTAAACTGCTGTTCGGACTATCTGGCAATCCTTCAGCATGTTATGTAGGATTTGAATTATTTGCAAGGCCTGTCATCCGGAATATGCTTTTCTCCAACAATGTTCATCTTCGCAAGGAGAAAGCGATTCTCGACGCCGATTTCCCTAAGGCCAATCCATTCACACGTTTTGTCAGAAGCTCGCTTACAATCCAGGACGGGAAACTGGTTGTTTCGCCAAGCGGACTGGATAAGTCGAATATCATCATGAGCCTGGCCGGCGCTAATTCGTTAATGATCCTGCCAGGAGGCACCAGGGGGTTTGAGCGCGGAACAGCCGTGGATGTCCTTTTGCTCGAGGAGCAGACAGGCAGTGAATGGCCTTGGTGAAGCCTGTCATCTTCCAGATTGTTGGATACCAGGATAGCGGGAAAACTACTGCCATGATGAACTTGATTGCAAGGCTGTCAATACAAGGATACCAGGTTGCCACCATCAAACACCATGGCCATGGAGGGAAGCCCGACCTCTCCGAAAAGAAGGATTCTGGACGGCATGTAAAGGCTGGGGCCCTGGCCTCCCTGATCGAAGGGGATGGACGGGTCCTTTTGCAGGCAGAAAAACAGCAATGGGGCATTCAGGAGCAGTTGAAGCTTTTATCTGTTCTATCACCTGACATTGTTCTGATTGAAGGCCATAAACATGAGGCATTCCCAAAAGCTGTCCTGCTCAGGGATGAAAATGACCTTCACCTGCTGGATGAACTGACCAACATTAAGGTGGCTGCCTGGAGGGAACCAAAATTAGGAAGCCTGGACGGACAAACGGCCTGTCCTTTATTTTCGGTAATGGCAGAAGCCTATGCGTGGATTGAGGATTATTTAAAACAGGAGGCAGCAATCCTGGACAATTGATTGTATTCCATGTTCACATAAAAGAAAATAAAAGTTCGGAATTTGTTCATATCGGCGACTTTTCTCACTGTGCCTGCCTGCTCTGCCAGATAAAATGTTAGTGAGACAGATGGTTTACTACGTGGTAGAGGTGAGCAACGTGGAAATAGAAAAATTGTTACTTTGGATTGTATTTCCGTACATGGTCGTGGCTATATTCGGCATGGGTGTAATTTGGCAGTTTGACACACCGGCAGGAACAAATGCTTCTTCCATTCCGGAACGGATTTTAACCCGTTCACTAAAGTGTCTGCTTATTTTATGCACGATTACAGGAGTGGGGCTTATCCATTTCACTGACGAATTCACCAGGCTGCTGTTATGGCTGCTGAGCCTGCTTCAATTAAGGCCTGACTTGAATTTGATCCTGAATGCGTCCCTGCTTTCAAAAATGCATTTTATCATCGTCTTTGTATTTTTGCTGGCATTGGCTTTTACGAATAAAATGGCTTATATCATAAAGCCGCATTTATACATTAAGAGATTGCATATCAAGCTTCGGCTGGTTAGAAGGCACCTGTAATGGTGTCTTTTTTATTGATAGGTATAACTTTTGGCACTTAGAAAACTGTCCAGCTCCAGCGCCTAGCCAGTTTTCATCCTTGAATTAACTTCCTCGATTATCTTGCGAGAAGCGGAGCTTTGAGCAGCTCGAGTCATAAGCCACTCCAGAATTGAAGGCAAAGAGCGCCTTCTATTCTGGAGCGTCTTATGCTGGTCGGGGCTGGGCAAGGCGCTTACGCTTTTCTTTGACAATTCGGTGTCAATGCTAGTTTGGAACCTGGAAATGTGATGTGCTTCACATTTTTTGCGTTTCCAAGTGGTTTATAGTAAGTATAGAAACACACAAGGGAGTGACTGTTGTGAAATTGTTTATGCCAAAGCAGCACGGTGCGTGGGCGATGTTGATCATTCCATTTTGGCTTGGGGCAGCCGCAACTGAAATTGTCTGGCAGCATATCCCGTTTTTCATCGGCTGGCTCTTCCTATACTTGGCAACTTATCCAATGCTGCTCTTATTTAAAAAGAAGAAAGCGGCCTTTTATCGGAAATGGACGTTCATTTACCTTATCCCATCCTTGCTTTTATTAATGATTCCCTTGTTCACAACACCGTCAATTGTCTATTTTGGCTTAGCCATGATTCCTTTCTTTATAGTCAATGCCTACTTTTCCAGCCGGAACCAGGACCGGGCACTCCTTAATGATTTTAGTGCCGTGATTACTTTTGGAATTGCCGGCCTGGCAAGCAGCTATCTGCCTGAAGCGGTCATTACAGAAGGAGCTGTGCTGGCCTTTGCAGCTTCAGTGCTTTTCTTTATCGGCAGCACCTTTTATGTGAAGTCGATGGTCAGGGAGAAGAAGAATGGGAACTTTAAATATATCTCATGGACCTATCACGTTGTTGTTCCGGTCCTCTGGCTGGCAGCCGGGGAATGGATTGCGGCATTCGCCTTTGTGCCCAGCTTGGCGAGAGCAGTATATTTTCACGGAAAACAATTGGGTATCATGAAATTGGGGATTTATGAAATTATCAATGCTGTAGGGTTCTTCATTATCATGATTATTGCAATTATATAGACTACAGGAGTGAAAAACAGCCAGGCGCGGACTACGCCGGGCTGTTTTTTTTGAAATAAAGTATATGGAATTTTAAGAAATCAGTTGCGTTATTTGAAAGTAGTTCTTATAATAAGAAGAATAAAAATTAATAATTATAAGTTTCGTTGTTTATTTATTCATACGCGACTGAGAGGAGGAACAGAGTGAAAGTTTCGGTAATAGGAACAACAGGATATGGTGGAGGAGAGTTGATCAGGATATTGCATAATCATCCTGTTTTTCAAATTCACTCAGTCCACTCTTCCAGGGATGAGGCGGCTATAACAGATGAATTTCCTCATCTGGCAGGAATTTTTGAACACTCCCTAAAAAAAATTGATCCCGGAACAATCGCGGAGGAGGCCGACCTTGTATTCCTGGCAACCCCGTCAAGGATATCCGGAGAGCTTGCCAAGGCCTTTGCAGGAAAAGATATTCAGGTAATTGACTTATCAGGAGATCTTAGGCTTTCCAGTCCTGAAGAGTACGAAAAATGGTATAAACACAAACCAGTGGAGAAAAGCATCATCAATCAGGCTGTATACGGCTTGAGTGAATGGAATAGTGAAAAGATCAGGAGCGCTAAAATTATCGCTAATCCAGGGTGCTATCCGACGGCAGCACTACTGGGCCTGGGGCCCGTTGCCGAAGCAGGCCTGATTGATCCTGCTGCAGGGATCATCATTGACGCCAAGTCAGGTGTATCAGGAGCAGGCAAAACCCTTTCAAGGGTAAGTGCCTTTGCCGAGATGAACGATAACTTCAGAATTTACAAAGTGAATGAGCACCAGCATATTCCGGAAATTGAGCAGCAGCTCAAACAATGGGATGCTAAAACTTCGCCGATAACGTTCAGCACCCACCTTTTGCCTCTTACAAGAGGAATCATGGCAACCATGTACGTTCAATTGAAAAGGGAGCTGAAAACCTCTGAATTGTTAGATTTGTATCAGGAGACCTATAGCCGCCACCACTTTGTCAGGGTTAGAAAAGAAGGGGATTTTCCCGCCATTAAGGAAGTGAGCGGCAGCAACTTTTGCGACATCGGCCTTCATGCTGATCCTCGGACAGGAAGGCTCACCATCGTTTCCGTAATTGATAATTTGATGAAAGGTGCTGCCGGCCAGGCAGTGCAAAATGCAAACCTAATGAACGGCTTGGATGAAAAAGAAGGATTGGGCTTCATCCCGATCTATCCTTAAGGAGGATGCAATGAAACAGGCTTTGACAGAGAAAGAGATTATTAGAAAAGTAGAATCAGGCGGTGTGTTAAGCCCAAAAGGGTACTTGGCAGGGGGAGTCCATGCCGGACTGCGTTACAACAAGCTCGATATTGGAGTCATAATCAGCGAAAAACCGGCCAGCTGTGCAGCAGTCTATACAACAAGCCATTTTCAGGCGGCTCCCTTGTGGGTGACAAGGGACAGCATCTCTAGTGAAGGCCTAATCCAGGCTGTGATTGTCAATAGTGCGTGCGCCAATGCGTGTACTGGCCAAAAAGGGCTGGAGGATGCCTACAAAATGCGGGCGCTGGCCTCGGAAGCATTCAAGGTGGCACAACATCATATTGCCGTGGCATCGACCGGGGTCATCGGTGAATTTCTTCCAATGGAGAAGATTGAGGCTGGGATTAAGGCACTGGTACCGGGAAGCTCCGAAAAGAATGCCCAGGACTTTCAGACGGCAATCCTTACAACCGATACGGTAATGAAAAGCTGCTGCTACAGTGCGGAGATAGACGGTAAGCTTGTTCATGCAGGGGGAGCGGCCAAAGGTTCCGGGATGATTCACCCTAATATGGCGACAATGCTGGGCTTTATCACAACAGATGCAAGCATTTCGACTGAACACCTGCATTCTGCGCTGAAGGAAGTAACAGATGTAACCTTTAACCAAATTACGGTCGACGGAGATACATCAACGAATGATATGGTACTGGTGATGGCGAACGGCGAGGCAGGCACGAAAGAGCTTACCCCGGACCATCCGGACTGGACCATTTTTGTAGACCTTTTAAAGGCAAATTGCGAAGACTTGGCAAAGCAGATTGCCCGGGACGGCGAGGGGGCAACCAAACTGATCGAGGTTACTGTAAGCGGAGCGGGTTCAAATGAAGATGCCCGGACGATAGCCAAACAGATTGTCGGTTCCAATCTCGTCAAAACCGCCGTTTTTGGAGAAGATGCTAACTGGGGCCGGATCATTGGAGCTGTCGGCCAGGCGGATGCGATTGTGGGTCCCGGAAATGTTGACATCCAACTGGGAGACATTCTGATGCTGAAGGGCAGTACACCCGTCGAATTTTCGGAGGAAGAAGCCAAGGCTTACCTTGAGAATGAGACCGTTGAAATTAAAGTCAATCTTAATGGGGGTGCCGGTAAAGGCATGGCATGGGGCTGTGACCTAAGCTATGATTATGTGAAAATCAACGCCAGCTACCGGACATAGGAGGGCATATGCAAAAGAAAAAAATCGTCATCAAATGCGGCGGCAGTGTCATTGATGAATTATCTTCCGCCTTTTTCGGGAGTATCGCTTCCCTTATGAACCATGGGTACGAACCTGTAATTGTCCACGGGGGCGGTCCAGCAATTAATGCAATGCTTGAACTTTACCAGATAGAACCAAAGTTTAACAACGGTCTCAGGGTAACCTGCGAAAAAACGATGGAAGTTGTCGAACTGGTCCTTTCTGGTAAAACCAACCGTCAGCTGGTTCATTTGCTGGAGGAAAACGGCCTGGATGCGATTGGGCTAAACGGCAGTGACAGCAAATGCCTGGTGGCAGATTACATTAATAAAGCGGAACTGGGACTTGTTGGCCAAATTACAATGGTTAATGGCAGCATCATTTCGAAATTGACAGAAGAAGGCCTCATCCCGGTTATCACGCCAGTAGCTGTTTCAGAAGACGGTTCGCGCCTTAATATCAATGCGGATTATGCTGCTGCAGCAGTGGCAAAGGCGATTGGTGCGGACAGGTGCCTGTTTGTGACCAATGTAGACGGAATTATGATTGAGGGGAGCCTGATTGCCGAAGCATCGGTTTCCGAAATTAAATCCTATGTATCTAAAGGGCATATTTACGGCGGAATGATTCCAAAGGTGGAATCGGCTGTTTCGGTCCTGGAAACAGGAATAGACAAGGTCATGATCGTTTCCGGCAAGAAGGAGTTTTACCAAAATGAAAATTGGTCCGGAACCGCCATTACCGGAAAAGCGGGGGTGTTGAAATGAGCCATCTTTTTCCTACTTATCAGCGATGGGAAGTGGAGCCGGCCAGCGCACAAGGAACTTACCTGACAGGAAAAGACGGAAAGGAATACCTGGATTTTACTTCCGGAATTGGTGTTTGCAATCTTGGCCATCGGCCACCACAGGTGGAGCTGGCCGTTTCAGGGCAGTTAAAGGAATATTGGCATGTTTCCAACCTGTTCCAGCAGGGAATCCAGGAGAAAGCAGCCAAGCTGCTGGCAGAAGCGTCCGGTCTGGATTATGTGTTCTTTTCCAATAGCGGGGCAGAGGCCAACGAGGCGGCAATAAAACTTGCACGAAAAGCAACCGGCAGGTCAAAAGTGATTTCTTTCATCAAGTCCTTCCATGGCCGTACATTCGGAACAATGGCGGCGACAGGGCAGGATAAAATTAAACAAGGTTTCGGGACAATGCTTGAAACGTTTGTGCACATTCCATTTAATGATGCAGAGGCATTGAAGAAGGAAATCGACGGAGAAACCGCTGCTGTCATCCTCGAAGTCATTCAGGGAGAGGGAGGCATCAATGTGGCTTCCAGCGAATTTTTATCAGCCGTTGAAGCTTCCTGCAAAGAGCATGGGGCACTGCTGATCATTGACGAGATACAAACAGGAGTCGGCCGGACAGGAAAAGCTTTTGCCTTCCAGCATTTTGCCCTGAAGCCTGATATCATAACAGTGGCAAAGGGACTTGGAAGCGGGTTCCCAATTGGTGCCATCGTTGGCAGCGCTGAACTGAAGGGTGCATTTGGGCCGGGGAGCCACGGGTCCACTTTTGGCGGAAATCCGATTTCCGTTTCGGCGGCAGTAGCCACGATGGAAACGATTTTTGAGCCGGTGTTTTTAAAACAGGCCATGGATATGGGGAATTACTTATTTGAGAAAGCTGGAGAAAAGCTTGGCAGTCTGGAGGGAGTGCTCGCCATTAAAGGGATGGGGCTGATGGTCGGGATTGAAATTTCTGGCAATGTGCAAGAGACACTTGCGCTACTTAGAGAAAAAGGAATGCTCGCCCTGCCTGCAGGTGAAAATGTCATTCGATTGCTGCCTCCGCTGAATATGAGCCAGGAGGAAGCGGACAAAGCATTGAACCTGCTGGAAGAAACAATCACAGCGCTTGCTCCGGCGGCAAGTTAGCTGTATCTTTTTGGTCAAAATTGAATAAATATCAATATATCTAAATAAATATTCATTATATACGAGGTGTGGGAATGGACGGATATTTACATCTAAGTGAAGGTGTTTCCTATAAAGGCATTTGGGCAGGTAAAGTTCCCGAGGCGGAGGTAAAAGGAGAAATCGTATTTTTTACGGGAATGAGTGGTTATCAGGAAGTATTGACAGACCCCTCCTATAAGGACCAGATTGTTGTATTTACCTATCCGCTGATTGGCAATTATGGCATCAACAAGGCAGATGCGGAGAGCCTGAAGCCGCATCCTGCAGCTGTAATTGTATACGAAGCAGAACGTGATGGATTTCATTATGAGTCCGACATCAGCTTGACCGCCTACCTGGAAAACTGGGGCGTCCCTGTTTTAACCCATGTGGACACAAGGACTGTGGTTAAAAAAATCCGGGAGCATGGTTCAATGCCAGCTGTCCTTTCTGCCAGGGAAGACTCACAAACAAATTTTATGCTCCATCGAGACCTTAAGGTTGGCAAAGTTTCTTCAGAGGAAACAGAAACACATGGCAAGGGAGACCATCATATCGTCCTGTTTGACTTTGGCTTTAAAAAATCGATACTCGACGGCTTGCTGCAAAAAGGGTGTAAAGTCACAGTGGTACCTTATAAAAGTTCTTTTGAATATATCCAGTCGCTTCAGCCTGACGGAGTGCTATTGTCCAATGGCCCTGGAGACCCGAAGGATTTGGAGAAACAGCTGCCGCAAATAAAGAAAGTGATCGAGCATTTTCCGACATTAGGAATCTGTCTTGGACACCAGCTCGCAGCGCTGGCGCTTGGCGGCGACACAAAAAAAATGCTGTTCGGCCACAGGGGAGCCAACCAGCCTGTCCATGACCAGGAGACAGGAAAGGTCTTTATGTCTTCCCAAAACCACAGCTATGTAGTGGATGAAGACAGCCTGGAACGGGCAGGGCTTTCAGCTCGATTCATCAATTGCAATGATGGCTCTGTCGAAGGACTGTCCCATCTCCATCTTCCTTTGGTGACGGTTCAGTTCCATCCGGAAGCGCACCCGGGACCGGGTGACAGCGAATTTATTTTTGACGAATTCATCAAACTTGTGCAAACAACGAAGCGGAGAGTAGTGAACTATGCCTAAAGATACCAGCATCCAATCCATTTTAGTAATTGGCTCAGGCCCGATTGTAATCGGGCAGGCCGCTGAATTTGACTATGCGGGCACACAGGCTTGCATTGCCCTGAAAGAAGAGGGATACCGTGTCATTCTGCTTAACAACAACCCTGCAACGGTTATGACTGATCCTGTTTTTGCCGATGCCGTCTATTTTGAACCAATGACAGTGGAGAGCGTAGAAAAAATCATCATTAAGGAAAAACCTGACGGATTGCTTGCGACTCTTGGCGGCCAGGCCGGACTGAACATGGCCTTTCAGCTGAATGAGCATGGAATCATAGAAAAATACGGCCTGAAAGTCCTTGGAACTTCCATTGAGTCGATAAAGCAGGGGGAAGACCGTGATGCCTTCCGGAGCCTGATGCACGAGTTGAACGAACCTGTGCCTGAAAGTGTAATTGTTCACAGCGTCCCTGAAGCCCTGAAATTTGCAAAAGAAACTGGATATCCAGTCATTGTCAGGCCTGCCTACACCCTGGGCGGCACGGGAGGGGGAATTGCTTCGACAGAAGAGGAACTTGAATCTCTTGTGGGCGGCGGGTTGAATGAAAGCCCAATCCACCAATGTCTTATCGAAAAAAGCATTGCCGGCTTTAAAGAAGTCGAGTATGAAATGATGCGGGACTCAAATGGCACCTGCATTGCGATCTGCAATATGGAGAACTTCGACCCTGTCGGCATCCATACCGGTGATTCGATTGTGGTCGCCCCATCACAAACCCTTACAGACCGTGAATACCAGATGCTCCGATCAGCTGCTGTCAAAATCATCTCTGCCCTGGGGATTGTCGGAGGGTGTAATATCCAATTTGCCCTTGACCCTAACAGCAAGAACTATTATTTGATTGAAGTGAACCCTCGTGTAAGCCGCTCTTCTGCCCTGGCGTCGAAGGCAACCGGCTATCCAATTGCGAGAATGGCCGCGAAGGTGGCCGTTGGCTATTTATTGTCGGAGCTTAAGAACCCGGTAACCGGCAACACGTTTGCCAGTTATGAACCTGCTCTTGATTATGTGGTTGTCAAAATCCCGAAATGGCCATTTGACAAGTTTCCGGGGATAGAACGCACCCTCGGCACCCAGATGAAGGCTACTGGCGAAGCGATGGGAATCGACCGAAACTTCGAACGCGCTTTATTGAAGGCTGTCCGCTCCCTGGATATTGGTCTATCCGATTTACATGCAGCGGGAATGGGGAAAAAGTCGACAGATGAATTAATTGCCTTGATGGAAAAACAGTCGGATGAAAGGCTTTTTGTGGTAACTGAACTTTTGCGGCGCGGAGTAGACAAAAACTTCATTCATGAAAAAACCAAAATAGATCATTTTTTCCTCTCGAAACTTGCAGGGCTTGTTAAGCTTGAACATGAAATTGCCTCCTGTACGGCAGGCAATGTGACCGTTGAAAATCTGGCTTATTTTAAGGAAAAAGGATTCAGTGACAGACATTTGGCCTATGCCTGGGGAATCCCGGAAAGCGAAGTGCGGACACTCAGGAAGAAGTATGGCGTAAGGCCTTCCTATAAAATGGTGGATACATGTGCAGCGGAATTTGATTCTGTCTCAAATTACTTCTATTCAACCTACTATGGAGAAAATGAAGCGCCAAAAACCAATAAGAGAAAGATACTGATTATTGGCAGCGGCCCAATCCGGATCGGCCAGGGAGTAGAATTCGATTACTGTTCTGTTCACGGAGTTCTGGCATTAAAGGAAGAAAAAATTGAAACCATTATGATTAACAACAATCCCGAAACCGTTAGCACTGACTTTGCCCTGTCTGACCGTTTGTATTTTGAACCTTTATGCCTTGAGGAAATCCTTGATGTCATTGATACAGAAGGGATAGAAGAAGTCATTGTACAGCTGGGCGGCCAAACCGCCTTGAATGTGGCGGAGGGTCTTGAGCAATACGGGCTGAAACTGTTGGGTACGAGTTCGGAGATGATCGATTTGTTTGAGGACCGCGACAAATTTTATAGCCTTCTCGATGACCTTGGGATACCGAGGGTGAAAGGGGTCACTGCTTCAAACCGCAATGAACTCATTGAAGGAATCTCGGCTATCGGATATCCAGTTTTACTGCGCCCTTCCTATGTGATTGGCGGACAGGGTATGGATATTATTGGTAACGGGAGCGAATTGTCCAGTTACCTGAGCGAGAAAGAGGTTTCATTCCCGGTGCTGGTTGATCAGTTCCTCACGGCAAATGAAGCGGAAATTGATTTAGCGGCAGATGGGGAGCACATTATTGTACCGGCAATCATGGAACATGTTGAGAAAACAGGTGTTCATTCCGGAGACAGTTTATCCGTTATCCCTGCCCAGACACTTTCACAGGATGTCCAGAAGAAGATCATCGATTATGCGTCCAAAATCATTAAATATACCAAGTATAAAGGCTTAATGAATATTCAATATATCGTTTCTGGAAAAGAGGTATATATTCTTGAAATTAATCCGCGTTCCAGCCGCACAATGCCGATTGTCAGCAAGGTGACTGGAGTGCCCCTTGTCAATAAAGCGACAAAAATATTGCTTGGGAAATATAATTTGTCGAAGGATGAACTGCCTGCCACCCAGGAAACTTATGTGTGCCTTAAATATCCGGTGTTCTCCAACTTCGCATTAAGGGGTCTTGATATTAAAACAGGACCGCAAATGATGTCCACCGGAGAGGGAATCAGTGTAGGGGCAACCTTGGAAGAAGCACTTAAAAAGTATTATTCCTCATTATCAGCGAAAAATGCCAAGAACCTAATCGTTTATACGACTGCAGCCCCTGAACTGATCCAGGAGGCAGCATCCATGGGAATAGAGATGGTTCCTTTCCGGGGAGAATTGAATGAACTGGACGATAGTGCAGGAGTATACAGCAGCGGAGGAACAGAGCAGGACATTGTCCTCCGGCAGTGGGCAATCCGCAGACGAAAACTGGTTTTTTCACAGGAAGAAACGCTGAAGGCTTTTCTCCTGGCCAGCCAGGAAAGCAAATGGAATGTGAAGCCGATGGGAGAGTGGCTTAACGAAAAAATAAAAGGAGTGACACTGCAATGAGTTTGTCCCAGGAAATGAATACAAAGGAAGCATCACCGCTAAGAGGCAGGCACTTCCTGACTATTGCCGAGTATTCGGCTGAAGAAATTCTGAAAATCCTTGAAAAGGCGGAAGAGCTAAAGGCGGAAAAGAGCGGACACAAACCCCTTGAAGGCAAGATTTTGGGTATGATTTTTGAAAAGAACTCTACGAGGACACGCGTATCCTTTGAGGCAGGCATGCTGCAGCTAGGAGGACATGCCATTTTCATGAACACACAGGATTCCCAGCTTGGGAGAGGGGAATCGATTGCAGATACAGCCCAAGTGCTATCACAATATGTAGATGGTATCATGATCCGGACGTTCAGCCATGACAGGATTGAAGAACTGGCTGCCAACTCCGGCGTACCGGTGATCAATGGACTGACAGATCTTGCACATCCATGCCAGGCACTTGCGGATATCCTTACGCTTAAAGAACACAAGAAAACCTTGGAAGGATTGAAAGTTGCCTATGTAGGGGACGGCAACAATGTTGCCAATTCGCTGATGGCCATATGCGCGAAGCTGGGCATTGACTTTGCGATTGCCGGACCCAAAAAGTTTTGGCCGACAGAAGAGGTGCTTAAAACCTGCAAAGAATTTGCCAGCACCACCGGAAGCAAGATCTTGGTAACCGAAAACCCGGTTGAGGCTGTCAGGGATGCAGATGTGGTATACTCGGATGTCTGGACCAGCATGGGGCAGGAGGACGAAAATGCAGTTCGTCTGATGGAATTCGAGGGCTATCAAGTGAATGAGGAACTGGTAAGCCATGCGAAGCCGGACTACCTTTTCCTCCATTGTCTTCCGGCACATCGAGGAGAAGAGGTTACGTCAGGGGTTATTGACGGTCCTAATTCTGTTGTATTCCAGCAGGCAGGAAACAGGATGCATGCCCAAAAAGCGCTGCTTGTCGAACTTTTGAAAGACTAATGTGTCCATGGGGAACATTTCCTTCATCGCTTCCGTGTCCGTGGGCAAAATAGGGAGGCACCTACTTTGCAAAAGGAGGCAGCGCCATGGGACAAAACCGTCAATTCCGGCCAGGGCAGAAAGCGCCCAATAATGGAATATACATTGAAATTGGGGAAACCGGGAGCAATGTGAACAATCCCCAAAAGGTCAGGCTTAAGGCGGGAGACTCTTTTCCGGAAACAGCCAACCATAACAGGCTTTGGACCTATAAAAGAAGACCTTGACCAAGTTCATAAGAACAAATTAAAGCCATCCGCGACCGGATGGCTTTAATTTGGGTACATACTATAATATAATGAATATAAAGGTCAAATATGGTCAAAGGAGGGATATGGATGGATTTCAACGCGATGACAGCCAAAACCCAGGAGGCTTTTTTGCAGGCACAGTCCCTGGCAGCGGAATATAGCCATCAGGAAGTCGGAGAAGATCATCTCCTGTTAGCCATGCTTAATCTGGACGAAAGCCTGGCAGCCGCCATTTTGCAGCGTCTTGGCCAAAATGTGGAAGAATTTAGGGGAGAATTAAAAAGTCTGCTTCGGAAAAGGCCGCAGGTCTCCGGAAGCGGAACCGAAGAAGGAAGGCTGTATATAACCTCTTCCCTGCAAAAGCTGTTAGTGGATGCAGATAAAGAAAAGCAATCCTTCCAGGACGAGTATTTATCATCCGAGCATCTGATGCTTGCACTTCAAAAGGCAGAACGTTCAGACACCGGCAGTATATTTGCCAGTAAAGGGGTCAATCGCAAACAACTTCTTTCTGCAATCAAAGACATGAGGGGGAATCAACGAGTGACTTCACAACATCCGGAAGCTACCTATGATGCATTAAAGAAATATGGCAGAGACCTCGTCGCAGAAGCAAAAGATGGAAAGATGGACCCAGTAATCGGCCGCGATGGCGAAATTAGGAATGTCATCAGGATTCTTTCCAGGAAAACGAAAAACAACCCAGTATTGATTGGGGAACCTGGAGTGGGGAAAACCGCGATCGTTGAAGGGCTAGCCCAAAGGATCGTAAGACGGGACGTCCCTGAAGGCTTAAAAGATAAAACAATCTTTTCCCTGGATATAGGTTCCCTGATCGCAGGGGCGAAATTCAGAGGGGAATTTGAGGAAAGGCTAAAGGCTGTTCTGAACGAGGTAAGGAAAAGTGAAGGGAATATTCTGCTGTTTATCGATGAACTTCATACAATAGTAGGTGCAGGGAAAACAGAAGGTGCCATGGATGCAGGAAATATGCTGAAACCCATGCTCGCACGGGGAGAATTGCATTGCATAGGTGCCACTACACTGGACGAACATCGCAAATATATTGAAAAAGACCCAGCGCTTGAAAGGCGGTTTCAGCAAGTGCTCGTGGAAGAACCAACCGTCGAGGACACCATTTCCATTTTGCGGGGGCTCAAGGAACGGTTTGAGATCCATCATGGCGTAAATATTCATGACAGAGCTATAGTTGCCGCTGCCACACTTTCGGACCGGTATATTACTGACCGGTTTTTGCCGGACAAGGCAATCGACCTTGTGGATGAAGCATGTGCCATGATTCGGACCGAGATTGATTCCATGCCGACTGAGCTGGATGAAGTCACGAGAAGAATGATGCAGCTGGAAATCGAGGAAGCGGCTTTAAGGAAGGAAAAGGATGAGGCAAGCCAGGCAAGGCTAAATGCTCTTCAAAAGGAATTAGCACATCTTAGGGAAAAAGCAGCATTCATGAAAGGAAGATGGCGAAAGGAAAAAGAGGGCATCCAGCATGTGCGGCAAAAACGGGAGACGCTGGAAAAGTTAAGGCATGAGCTTGATAAGGCAGAAAATGATTACGACTTGGAAAGGGCGGCTGAACTGCGGCATGGAAGGATTCCTGCCCTGGAAAAGGAACTGAAGCAGCTGGAGCAGGGGTTCAGCCAAAACGAGGACAAGCTCTTAAGGGAGGAAGTAACAGAAGAAGAAATTGCTTCGATCGTTGGAAGGTGGACGGGAATTCCGGTTACGAAGCTGGTTGAAGGGGAGCGCGAGAAACTGCTTCGTCTCGAAAGCATCCTCCAGGAAAGGGTTATCGGCCAGGATGAAGCCGTTTCTCTTGTTGCGGATGCGGTCCTGAGAGCCAGAGCGGGAATCAAGGATCCAAACAGGCCGATTGGTTCATTCATTTTTTTAGGGCCGACAGGAGTCGGGAAAACAGAACTGGCCAAAACATTGGCCCAGGCCCTGTTCGACAGTGAGGATCAATTAATACGCCTAGATATGTCCGAGTATATGGAAAAACATTCTGTCTCAAGATTAGTCGGAGCCCCTCCAGGGTATGTAGGATATGAGGAAGGCGGCCAGCTGACAGAAGCGGTCAGGAGGAAGCCATACTCCGTACTCCTCCTTGACGAGGTTGAAAAAGCGCACCCGGAGGTATTCAATATCCTGCTGCAAATGCTGGATGATGGGCGGATTACGGATTCCCAGGGGAGGACAGTCGATTTTAAAAATACCGTCATTATTATGACTTCCAATATCGGTTCGCAGCACCTCCTGGAACAAGGGAAGGATGGCATTTCCGAAAAAGCGAGAGACCTCGCCATGTCCCAGCTCCGCAGTCATTTCCGCCCGGAATTCCTGAACAGGGTAGATGAAATCACCCTGTTTAAACCACTGCAGCTCAATGAGATCAAAGAAATTGTAGTGAAAATCCTGAAGGAACTGCAGGAAAGGCTAAGCGACCAGCAGGTCCAGGTACACATCAGCGAGGAAGCAAAGGAGTATATTGCTCTTAATGGATTTGATCCGGTATACGGAGCGCGGCCGTTAAAAAGATATATACAGCGCAATATTGAGACAAAGCTGGCCCGTGAAATTATTTCTGGAAGCATTAAACCAAAAAGCATAGTGGATATAAGCATTGATGCAGGAGAAATCAGCCTTCAAATAAAATGAAAAATAGTCATCCTTTTCGAAGGATGACTATTTTCTTGGGTTGCATAAAGCAGGGCAGTGATAATTCCGCAACCCTTTTTCATGCAAGTATTAATGGTGATCCTCAACGGGTTCGTTGGGAAGCACAAGCGGAGCGATAAAAATCAAAATGGAAGCAGCAATCGTAATTATGATGCCTGTTTGCAAATCGTAGGCGACACCAATCATGGAACCGGCTACATATACAAGCATCTGGATGAGAAGGAACGTCCAGAAGACTGTCCAGAAATAGCGCATAAACTTCACCTCTGCCTATGTATAGTCTTCAATAATCTTACCATAACAAGTTAGAATAATAAATATAAAAAATGGTTTCCGCCAAGTGACAATTCCGTTCTTTTAGGCTAATCCCTATTCATTTTATTGTAAACTTCATAGATTAATATGAACATACTTTTAAAGGAGTTTTGAAAATGGATTACCGGAACTTTAAATTGGATACCCAATGGAACATGATTCATTATCCTTACAAGCCGAATGGTTTCGGTATCCTGATTTTGGGGGACGAAAGGCATTTTGTTGAGGAAAAAAACAGTTTTTGGATGCAAAACGAGGGAAAGCGAATGCTTCTGGAAAACTGGAGGCAGTGCGGCTATACCATCTTTTATTCCAACTTGTATGGCTTGAATTGGGGAAGCGACAAGGCTGTTGATCTGGCAAAGGGCCTCCTTGCCCATGTGAAGAGAAATGAAATACTTAATGGGAAGATCCATGTCGTAGCCGAAGGGATGGGAGCACTGACAGCTTTAAAACTAATTAGCAGCGGAATGGATATCCGTTCTCTGCTTTTAATCAACCCAATCCTTTCCCTCGGGCAGCATCTTCAGCAGGAAAAAGAGCACAAATTTTTCTATAAGAAGCTAATAAAGGAACTATCCCTTTCCTATCAGGTAGACCGCGGCCAGGTAGAGGCAATGTTTGAAGATCAGGGCAGCATGCCGGAATTTTCAAAGGACATTCCGGTCAGGATCATTCATATTCTTGCAGGAAGCCGCGGATACAGGCAGTCAAAGCTGCTGAATGAATATAGCATTATATGGGAGAAAGAAAAACTGCCTATTTCAGTTTGTTATATGGTCCCGGAAAAAAAACCACATATTGGTCCGCTCGCCATCCAGTTTTTCAGGAAACATGAGCAAATTCTCTAATCTGTAGCAATAATATCCTAGTCTTTTCATAAGATACACAGAGATTGTATCAGGAGGGCTGAAAATGGATAGAGCAATTATTATCGGGCCATTTGGTTTCCTCGGCTACAGCATCTGTAAAATAATGCTTGATAAGGGCTTTCGTGTTTTGGGTATTTCACCCGGAACGAGGGAGTCTGGCAAGTTTGATGATGAAAAGCGGCTTGAAATTGGCCGAAATGCCAATTTTTTTGAACAAGTAAATGAGGAATGGCTGTCTGAAATCAATAAAACTCCTGTTCCAATTATTATTCCTTTTTATGATTATTTCATGGATGGCAGTGATGCCAATCTTTTTAATGACCTACTATTCTCCAAATCCCTATGCACTCTTTCCCCCTGTCCTTCAAAAGTCATCTTTTTGTTTCCCGAGCAATTCGCCCATGAAAAGCCTTTGAGAAATGACATTCTTAAGCAGTGCGAAGCATTTATTGACGAAACAAAACACTTGGGTCCCGAAATATTCCTGCCCACCCTTTATGGTCCCTGGCAGCCGGATAAGTATCTTTTTCAACAAATTTTGTTTCCTGCAGATGTCAGCCATTCCTTGTGCCTCAGGAGGGAGTCCCTCACGGACGCTGTCTATATTGAAGATGCAGCCTCTCTTTGTCTTGGGCTGATGGAAGAAGCGGAAGGAGCTTTCTTGGTCAGCAGCGGCAATCCGGAAGGATGGGAAGAATGCCTGCAGGAATCATTGGTGATTGCCGGTAATGATAGGGGAACAATGGGGGCTGAAAAAATAAGACAGGAGCTTCTAAAACAGGCAGGAAAAAAAACATCGCATGGAAGAACGGAAGATGGGCTCTCCCTGGTGAGCGTACCAAAACCAATGGAAATTCGTACAGGATTGGAAAACCAATGCAGGCAATATGAGCGCTGGCTTCTTGGCCAAATGCTTTAACCTTGATAAAAGTCTTTTCAAATCAATGGTTAAAAAGTAAAATTGTACATGATTGATGCTTTGTCTGAAAAAATAGCCTTCTTTTTGATTGGAGTAGGAAATGCAAAAGGAGTTGCACGGCATGTTAAAACGTTTCGGGCTTATTTTGCTAAGCCTGCTATTGTTAGGAGGCTGTGGGCAGCCCCTTTCAACTGGAGAAATAGAAAAAGTCGGCCTGCTGGTACCTGAAACAATCAATGACCAGGTATGGGGTACCAAAGGGTATCGGGGTCTGCTGAAAATCCAGTCAAGGTTCAATATAGATGTTTATTATAAGGAAGGAATGAATTCCCAGGCGCTGGTGGAGGATGCAGTCGCCGAGTTCGATCGTAATGGGGTAAACCTTGTTTTTGGCCACGGGAATGAATACGCAGTTTATTTCAACAGCTTTTCCAAAAAGTACCCTGATATTCACTTTATCAGTTTTAACGGGGATGCCAAGAATGACAATACAACAAGCCTGAATTTCGAGGCTTACGCGATGGGATTCTTTGGAGGCATGGTGGCGGCGCATATGTCGGAGTCCGATTACCTTGCCGTAATAGCAGCGTTCGAGTGGCAGCCGGAAGTAGAGGGTTTTTACGAGGGTGCTGCTTTTTATAACAAAGATGTGGAAGTGGACATCCGTTATGTCGGCCATTGGGATGACCATGAAAAAGCACTGGATATTCTGGGGAAAGTCTTAAACGGCGGTGCGGATGTCATTTACCCTGCAGGGGATGGTTATAATGTTCCCGTTATTGAGAAGGTGAAGGAAAATGGGCTATATGTGATTGGGTATATTTCCGACCAATCCGACCTCGGGGAATCGACTGTCCTCACAAGCACCGTCCAGCATGTGGACCAGCTATACGAACTGGTCGCCTCCAAATACAATGCTAAAGATTTAAAATCTGGCAACTTGTTTTTTGACTTTCAGGACGATGTGATTTCTCTTGGGAAATTCAGCCCTAAGGTGGACGAACCTTTCCGCCAGGTGATGGAAATGCATATCAGCAACTATAAGGAAACAGGCAAGCTGCCGAATGATTATGATCATGCGGTCTCCCTGTCCGGCCAAGAGGACTCAGTCGGCCTGGCGGTCAATTGGGACCTTGCTCCAGAGGAACCATCCTATCCTGTCTTAAAAAAATAGGCTGCGGCGAATACCGCAGCCTATTTTTTTAAGAACTGGTCAAAGAATGGACGTATTTTCGAAAACATCGGTTTAAGCTGCCGTGCAGAATCGACGAGTGTGTCGATATGGACCATGATCTCTTCCAGGTTGATTTGGTTTTGGGAGTGGCCCTGATTAACATCACCGAAAATGGAAGGATCTTCTTGCTGCCTTCCTTCTGTTCTTCCCGGACCAAACATGATGCGATCAAATATGCTCATTCGATTTTCTGATACGGTCTCTTTGCCTTCTTCCAAATAGCTCTCTTCAGCTAATTCCCTTTCCCCGCTATCCGCCATCTGCTCTCCTCCTATAAAATCGAGTTTCTCCTTGTATAGCTTATGAATGATTAGCACCTCCGGCATAGTCATTAGCGGAGCTAACCAATTTCCTATTGCGGAAACAGAACCCACTCTGCTAAAATTAGTACCAGATAATAATAATTGATATTAAAAATATAGATAATGCAAAAGGAGATGGCTCCCATGAATGCAGGGATTTTAGGGATCGGGCGCTTTATTCCAGAAAAAGTGGTTACAAACCTGGATCTGGAGAAAGTAATGGATACTTCAGATGAGTGGATTAGGACCAGAACTGGAATTGAAGAGCGAAGGATTGCCGGTGAAAGCATGGATACTTCCGACATTGGTTATGAAGCAGCTGTTAAGGCATTAGATGATGCGGGCGTGGCGCCGGAAGACATCGACCTCATCCTTGTTGCCACTGTCACACCTGACCAGCCATTCCCAAGTGTTGCCTGCATGCTGCAGGAAAAACTAGGGGCTAGGAAAGCGGCAGCCATGGATGTGAGCGCTGCCTGTGCCGGCTTTATGTATGGTATTGTTACAGGAAAGCAGTTTATTGAAACAGGAAGCTACAAGTATGTTTTAATAGTAGGAGTTGAAAAGCTGTCCAAGATTACGGATTGGGAAGACCGCAATACTGCTGTTTTATTTGGGGACGGCGCTGGTGCCGTTGTCATGGGGCCGGTAAGTGAAGGCAAAGGGATCCTTTCCTTTGAACTTGGCTCTGACGGTTCTGGCGGCAAATATCTTTACCAGGATTCACACATCAGAATGAACGGCCGGGAAGTCTTCAAATTTGCAGTCAGGCAGATGGGAGAAAGCAGCATCAATGTCCTTGAAAAGGCTGGGCTTACCAAAGAGGATGTAGATTTCCTCATCCCTCACCAGGCAAATATCAGAATTATGGAAGCGGCAAGGCAGCGGCTTGAGCTTCCGATAGAAAAAATGTCCAAGACGGTGCATAAATACGGAAACACATCAGCAGCATCGATTCCAATTTCCCTCGTCGAAGAGATTGAGGCGGGGAAAATCAAGGATGGAGACCTTATTGTCATGGTCGGCTTTGGTGGCGGATTGACCTGGGGAGCAATCGCAATGCGTTGGGGCCAATAATAAATGTCACGAATAAAGGAGATGAAATAGATGGATAAACGAAGAGTGGTTGTAACTGGAATTGGAGCTGTAACTCCAGTTGGAAATGATGCAGAAACAGCATGGAAGAATATCATTGCAGGTGTTTCGGGAATTGGAACGGTCACACGGTTGAATCCAGATGACTTTCCTGCCAAGGTCGCGGCAGAGGTAAAGGATTTTTCAATTGAAGATTTCATCGATAGAAAAGAAGCCAGAAAGATGGACCGTTTCACACATTATGCAGTGGCGGCATCCTTGATGGCGGTAAAAGATGCAGACCTTGAAATTACCGATGACAATGCTCCTAGAGTTGGAGTGTGGATTGGTTCAGGGATTGGCGGAATGGAAACATTCGAGCAGCAGCATGAAACATTTTTGAATCGTGGACATCGACGTGTCAGTCCATTTTTCGTTCCTATGATGATTCCGGATATGGCAACTGGCCAGGTTTCCATCACATTGGGTGCACGCGGATTCAATTCTTGCACGGTAACAGCTTGTGCAACCGGAACAAACTCAATCGGAGATGCTTTTAAGGTCATCCAGCGCGGCGATGCCGATGTAATGTTCAGCGGCGGAGCAGAGGCGCCAATTACAAAGATGAGCTTTGCCGGTTTCTGCGCAAACACCGCGCTCTCCACAAACCAGGACCCGCAAAAGGCCAGCAGGCCATTTGACAAAAACCGCGATGGTTTTGTCATGGGTGAAGGTGCCGGCATTCTTGTTCTCGAGGAGCTTGAACATGCCAAGGCCCGCGGAGCGAAAATCTATGCCGAGATTGTTGGCTATGGCGCAACAGGCGATGCTTATCATATTACGGCTCCGGCTCCTGAAGGAGAAGGCGGCGCCAGGGCGATGAAAATGGCCATTGAGGACGGCGGCTTGAACCCTGAAGAAGTAGGATATATTAATGCCCACGGCACAAGCACCGAATACAATGATAAATTTGAAACAATGGCCATTAAGAAAGTGTTTGGCGAGCATGCCTATAAGCTGGCCGTCAGCTCGACCAAGTCGATGACCGGCCATCTGTTAGGAGCAGCCGGAGGAATAGAAGCAATCTTTACAGTCCTTGCTCTAAAAGAAGGGGTCTTGCCTCCAACCATGAACTACGAAACACCGGATCCGGACTGCGACCTTGATTATGTGCCAAATGAATCACGCCATCAGGAAGTAAAGGCGGCGATCAGCAACTCATTAGGCTTCGGAGGACATAATGCCACCATCGCCTTTAGAAAATATGAAGCTTAAGACGGGACGCCCCCTCTTGGGATTGCCGGGAAACTATCTTTCCCGGCAATTTTTTGTTATTTACGGATCAGTGACAGTGTCAGAACCTAAAAATAGCGGGAGTACTTCAGAACGGTCACTGAGAGCAGTTGTCAGAACCAAAAAATAGCGGGAGTCCGTCAAAAAGGGAACTGAGAGTTCGTGTCAGAGCCCCAAATTAGCGGGAGTCCGTCAAAACGGTCACTGAGCGAGGTTGTCAGAGACCAAAATCCCCGAAAGGAAAGTAAAAAGTCACTGCAGATCTGACCATCAAAGCCCTCATAACGCTCCCGCAAAAATTATTCACTTCAAGCATTCAAAACTTCTCGCTCACAATCTGTTCGAATCCAGACTCCCCGAACCAGGGCCGCCCCATATAGAAACATTCTCACCTTCCCATCATATACTGATGACAACAGGCAAAAATATGGAGGAAACTACATGGGGTAATCAGGACGGATTTGTGGATGAAGGAGAATTTTTCCGACCCATTAAAGATGTGTGCAGAAATATTGCAGGGAGAGGAAGAAAACGCAGCTCCCTTTTATCAGTATTTGCGGAAGTTTGGCATGTATAAGCCAAATGCAAGAAGCATGCAAATCTTTGAGGAATTGAAAAAACAGGATATATGGGTGAAGGTTGACCGCCTGCATCAGCATTACCGGAAAAAGTGGAACGGCCCCGAAATACCTGTTTATATTTTTCCGATGGATGCAGCCCAGCGCCGCCTTATGCTGAATGGTAATGGGAAGTCGGGGGTTTCATTTAAAGACAAAATGTTCTTGTTTTTGACGCCGCTTGACGATGAGGGAGAGCTAAAAGCGTTATTCGTGCACGAATATCATCATATCTGCCGCATGCGCATGCAAAAAAAGAATATAAGGGATTACACCCTGCTAGACTCCATGGTGTTGGAAGGTTTGGCGGAACACGCTGTCGCCAAGGAGTGCGGTGAACGATATATTGGAAAATGGTCAGCAAAGTATTCCCACAGGGAACTTGAATTTTTTTGGGAAAAGTATCTTTCAGGGAACCTGTCGGTTAAAAAGGGGCACCGTCTGCATGATGAGCTTTTATTTGGCAGTGGGCGCTACCCGGGCCTAATGGGCTATGCAATGGGATATGAAATAATCTCACAATACAAAAGCAACAAAAGTTTTACTGCAAAAGCATCTTTTGTAACCTTGTCAGAAGAATTTACAAAAATGTTGAAAATTTAACCAACCAGTGCGTAAATGAAAACCCGGAAAATCGGGTTTTTTTTTATTTCTCAGGTGACTAAAAATTTTGAATTGATAAAAAAGTATTGCAATTGTAATAGAAATATAATAATATTTTATTAGAATTTACAGAAAATTAAAAATGCGGGAAGGTGTCATATGAGTCGTTTATCACATAAAAATGCACCTTTGCTTGAGGTTAAGAACCTTGAAACAGCCTTTTCCATTGATGGGGAATTTCATAACGCGGTTGACGGGGTTTCCTTCAGCGTCAAGCCAAAGCAAATTGTAGGAATCGTTGGGGAATCAGGATGCGGGAAATCAGTCATGAGCCTATCGATCATGCAGCTCCTTCCCAGGGGAGTCGGTGAAATCCGTTCGGGCAGCATTGTTTTCGAAGACGTCCATTTGGATCGAATGTCAGATAAAGAGATGAACAAAATACGAGGCCGGGAAATCTCAATGATTTTCCAGGAGCCGATGACGTCCTTGAATCCAGTATTCACAATCGGCTACCAGATTGAAGAAGTATTGTTCAATCATATGAAGATATCGAAGAACGAAGCACGTCTTAAAAGTATAGCGCTTTTGAAAAGTGTTGGAATCTCACGTCCAGAAAAACTGGTGGATGAGTATCCGCACCAGCTTTCCGGGGGGATGAGGCAGCGTGTCATGATTGCAATGGCAATCGCTTGCCAGCCAAAGCTCCTCATTGCAGATGAGCCAACTACAGCATTGGATGTCACCGTACAGGCACAAATTCTCGATCTGCTAAAGAGCATACAGGAAGTCAATGACATGTCTATCATCTTGATTACCCATGACTTGGGAGTCATTGCCGAGATGTGCGATGAGGTTATCGTGATGTATGCCGGAAAGATTGTTGAGCGTACAGATGTCGAATCGCTTTTCTACAATCCAAAGCATCCATACACCGAACTTTTGATGGGTGCGATCCCCAAAATGGATGAAGAGGCCGAAGTTCTAAGTTCCATTAAAGGGATTGTTCCTTCGTTAAAAAACATGCCACAGACAGGCTGTAAGTTCGCGGCACGCTGCCCAAAAGCCCTGCCGGAATGCTCGGCAATTACCCCGCTGCTCGGAGAGGTGGAAAAGGGGCATGATGTCGCATGCATCTTATATGAAACAAGCCTGCCAAGAGAAGGGGTTAATGCATAATGGGCAACTCAACGCTGACCAACCGGGAAAACCTGCTTGAAGTGAAGAACCTGAAAACCTATTATCCCGTAAAGGGAGGATTCCTCCGCCGAACAGTCGGGAATGTGAAGGCGGTTGATGATATTTCCTTTGACATCAAAGCAGGTGAAACACTTGGCCTTGTGGGAGAGTCGGGCTGTGGAAAGTCAACCACGGGGAGGACCATTATCCGGCTGTTGAAAGCAACAGGCGGACAGGTGCTTTTTGAGGGGAAGGACATCACCAAGCTTAGGGGCAAGTCGCTGCAGTCCATCCGCCAGGATATCCAGATGGTCTTCCAGGATCCATATGCATCCCTGAATCCGATGCAAATGGTCGGAGACATTGTTTCCGAGCCTATTCTCAATTATAAAAGCGTAAACAAAAATGACCTCAAGAATGAAGTTATGGATTTGCTGAACAGGGTAGGCTTGCCGGAGGATGCCTATTATAAATATGCCCACGAATTTTCCGGGGGACAAAGGCAGCGTATCGGAATTGCAAGAGCGCTGGCCCTTAGGCCGAAACTCATCATCGCCGATGAGCCGGTATCAGCCCTCGACGTTTCTGTCCAGTCCCAGGTGCTGAACCTTTTAAAAGAACTGCAGGATGAATTTGACCTTACCTTTTTATTCATCGCCCACGATCTTAGTGTGGTTAAGCATATGAGCGACCGGATAGGCGTCATGTATCTCGGAAGCATGGCAGAGATTGCTGACCGCTCGAGCATCTACAGCGAACCGCTCCATCCCTATACAAAAGCTTTGATTTCAGCTATTCCGATGCCGGATCCACGACGCAAAAGTAAGCGCATCGTCCTTCAGGGAGATGTGCCAAGCCCATTGAATCCTCCTTCCGGGTGCCCGTTCCATCCGCGCTGCCCTGAAGCCAGGCCGGAGTGCTCCGCTGTGAAACCGGCTTTAAAGGAGGTGAAGCCAGGGCATCAGGTTGCCTGCCATCTTTATTAGTTAGCCATGCTAAACAAAAATAATCCTTTGGGGGGAAAAACATGAAAAAACCATTATTTTGGCTCAGCATGCTTGTTTTGGTTCTGTCTGCATTCCTTGCAGCCTGCAGCGGCGGCGGAAGTTCGGAACCATCCAACACCGAAAAAGAGAAGGAAAACGCGGCAGAAGAAAACGGACCGCAGGATGGCGGTACACTGACATATGCCTTGGATACTGAATTCAAAGGCCTTCTAAACTGGAATTTCTATGATATGGACGGCGATGATGATATCATCGAGCTGTTTGACGACCCATTGATCGATTACGATGAGAATTTGCAGGCTCAGCCTAATATTGCAAGCTGGGAAACAGAAGACAATAAGAACTATACATTCACCTTTGAAAAAGGCGTAAAGTGGCACAATGGTGAAGAGCTTACGGTCAATGACTGGGTATTTGCGATTGAGACGATTGCCACCCTAGGCGGCGAGCATCAGCGCTGGTCCAATGTCAATACAATCGAAGGTGTGAAGGATTTCAACGAAGGAAAAGCGGACAGCATCTCCGGGCTTGAAGTGGTGGACGACTATACATTGAAAATCGCTTTTGACAAGGCGCGTGTAAACAACCTCGAAAACGTGTGGGCATACCCGCTTTCCCGCAAGGAATTTGAAGGAATCAAACCTAAGGACATGGCTGCTTCCGAGCAGGTTCGTACAAAGCCGGTCGGAACTGGTCCGTTTAAAGTAGCAAAGGTGGTTCCGGGCGAGTCTGTTGAGCTTGTGCGCAACGAAGAGTATTGGAAAGGAAAGCCGCATCTTGAAAAGATTATCGTCAAAGTAATCGACAGTTCCCTGACTACAGGAGAATTGAAGAACGGTACAGTTGACCTTGCCCCATTCCATCCAACTGTCCTTCCGGAAGTTGAAGCTCTCGAAAATGTCGAAGTTGTTAAGTACCCAGGCCTTTCTTATTACTATGTTGGTTTTAAATTAGGCAAATTCGACGGCAAAAAAGTGGTTATGGATATTGAAAAATATCAAAATACAAAACTTCGCCAGGCGATGCTTTATGCGATTAACCGCGAAGAGTGGGTAGATGCCTTCTTCAGCGGTCTTGGCAAGCCGCTTAACCGCCCAATCCCGACATCCCACTGGATTGCAGCCGACAATGCCGACATGCCGGTCCAGTATGAGTATGACCCGGAAAAGGCAAAGGCTTTGCTTGATGAAGCAGGCTACAAGGATGCTGACGGTGATGGGTTCCGTGAAGATCCAAACGGCAAGGAGTTTGTCGTCAACTTCTCCCACTATGCAACCGGCAACCCGACATTTGAAGCACGCGCTAAGGCATTCACCCAATACTGGGAAGAGGTTGGCTTGAAGACGAAGCTTCAAATGACAGATGTTAACCTGTACTATGACCAGCTTGAAAAAGATGATCCATCCCTTGAAGTATTCTACGGCGGCTGGGGAACTGGCACAGATCCGGACCCGCTTCCGCTTTGGGGCAATGACACAGTCTGGAATTACCCCCGCTGGGTAAATGACGACGCACAGAAGCTTCTTGAAGATGCTGTTGATATTGAGGTGGTAGGTACGGACACTGAAAAGCGTAAAGAGCTTTATGTCGAATGGCAGAAGATCTTTAATGAAGAAGTTCCTGTACTTCCAATCCTGGAGCTGGAAGAAGTTATGGCTGTCAACGAGCGCGTTCAAGGCGTGGAATACGATGTTTCAGGTCAAAACTCAGCTCATGAATGGTGGATCAAGCAGTAACGGTCCACTCGTTCAGATAAGGAGAATGCATCATGCTTAAATACACAATACGCCGCGTCCTGGGTATGATCCCAATGCTTTTCCTTATCTCCATTGTGGTGTTTTCCCTGGCAAAGTTAATGCCAGGGGATTCCCTCAGCGGGGAAATTGATCCATCAAATACGGATCCCCAGTACATTTCAGAAATGAGAGAGAAGCTAGGCTATAATGATCCTGTCCATGAACAGTATTTTCGCTGGATTACTAACTTCGTCCAAGGTGATTTTGGAAAATCGACACGATATAAAATCCCGGCAAGTGAAATTATTGCCGAGAGGCTTCCCAATACCATTTTCCTTGGGATGATGTCGTTGCTGATTACCTATGTATTCGCCTTCTTCATGGGCTCTTTTGCCGGAAGGAAGCCCTATACGCTTGGAGACAATATCATAAGCACCTTCAATTATATCGGCCTTGCCTTGCCTAGTTTCATTGCAGGGGTATTTGCCATCTATATCTTTGCATTTAACCTTGGCTGGTTTCCGTCAAACGGATCGGTCAACATCTCGCTTGAACCAGGAACCCTGGATTACTGGTTAAGCAGGATCCACCATGTATTGCTGCCTGCCATTGTCCTTGGAGCTTTGAGCACGGCCAGCTATACGCAGTTTTTGAGGAACGATATCATTGAAAATACGCGCAAGGATTATGTCAGGACTGCGAGGGCAAAAGGAACGCCGGAAAGCAAAATCTATAATACCCATATCATGCGCAATTCGATTATCCCTCTTGTCACCTTTTTGGGAATCGATATTGGAGTGTTGGTAGGAGGCGCCATCATCACGGAAACGATTTTCACCTATCCTGGTATCGGCCAGCTCTTCCTCAACTCTGTTACACAGCGGGATTATCCGGTCCTAATGGCGGTAACCATGCTATTATCCTTCCTGACACTGTTCGGAAACCTGGTTGCCGACCTGCTATACGGACTTGTTGATCCAAGGATCAGGCTGGATTAAGGGGGACATGCGATGCAAGTGAACACAGTAAAAGAAACCCGTATCACAACCAAAGCTGTCAAAGGCAGCTCCCCATGGGCGATTGCCCGGAGGAAGTTCCTCAAGAACAAGCTGGCAATGACCAGTTTGGGATTTTTGGTTTTTGTTGCGATTGTTTCGTTTTTGGCCCCTTATATCACTACTCAAGATATTGCAAGGGTCAATATAGGAAAAATGTCCTTGGCCCCATCTTCCGAACATTGGCTTGGTACCGATAAAAGCGGACGGGATGTGTTTACCCGCCTGTTATATGGAGGCAGAATCTCCTTGATTGTTGGTTTAAGCTGTACAGGCCTGGTCATCATTTTAGGCACCATTGTCGGAGCGATCGCCGGTTACTTTGGCGGCATAATCGACAGCATGCTCATGCGGTTCACCGATTTCGTGCTGACTTTCCCGTTTATCGTCTTTGTCATAGTTTTAAATGCTATATTTGGAGGACAATTGAATGGCCTTTGGATATTAATTCTTGTCATCAGCTTCCTCTCCTGGGGTTCAGTCGCAAGGATTGTCCGAAGTAAAATCCTTGCCGAAAAAGAGAACGAATATATTCTCGCAGCCATTTCCATTGGCGGGTCGCCGTTCAAAGTCATCGTGAAACATCTTTTGCCGAATGTAATGTCCACAATTATTGTGCAGGCAACCATTCTTTTCGCGACGATGATCGTAGTGGAATCGGGGCTAAGCTATCTGGGCTTTGGAGTGCCGGCTGAAATACCAAGCTGGGGTAACATGCTTAGTTCTGCCAATGAACCAGATGTGCTGCAGGGGAAACCATGGATCTGGATTCCTCCAGCATTAGCAATTACATTTACGATTCTTTCTATCAACTTTATAGGCGAAGGGCTTAAGGATGCATTAAATCCCCGTTCCCGACGTTAAAAAATCTACCGGATACTGGTAGATTTTTTATTTTTTCTCATATAGAGCCGGTT
This sequence comes from Mesobacillus campisalis, assembly GCF_000986785.1. Lineage (GTDB taxonomy): Bacteria > Bacillota > Bacilli > Bacillales > Cytobacillaceae > Mesobacillus_B > Mesobacillus_B campisalis. The sequence continues at coordinate 45,138 of NZ_LAYY01000019.1, forward strand.
TGAGATTCCTAATAAGGAATAATTTTACTTATCTCTGCCCATACTGTTGGCAAATAGTACTTGAAGTGAGGGGTAGTGAGCATGTTGTATCTTCATGATGTATGGGTAAACTGGTTTGAAGGGGAAGAGAACGGATACAATGTCTGCCATTTTCATGAATGGAGAAAAGACGATGGTGTGGAACTTTTGGATCAAGTGCCGCTGTTAAAGATTGATTCCCTGCTGTTTAATTACATAGAAAATGACTTGTCTGAATTGCCGCAGCAATTACTCAACGATATCTACCAAAAAGCTTACCTAAGAAAAAATCATGAACGGACCCAGCTGGATTACTGTTTCGTCGTTTCGGACGGGGTTGGCATACTGGCTGTCGATACGATTGGCTACAATATTCCCATAAGGAAGAGCCGGCTGATTCCCCGGCAGGAGCAACTGGTGTTTGAGATGCTGGAGAATCAGGAGACCTGCGCCTATAATTTCAATGACCCGTCTTCACTGAAAGATTTTCATATTCTATCTCCGGCACCTGGGTTGATGAGAGGACTTACCCGAAAAGAACGTCAATTGAAACAGCTGTTATTTATGGCGATGGACCAGCTGCACTCCTCCCAGAATGCTGCTGAAGTCCGCTACTGGCTTACGGAATGGAGTCCTGAGAAGTATGAACAGATCCAGCAGCTTTCTTTTGAAGATGTCTGGGAACAATTATATGAAGAGACGAAATACGGCTGGTCGCCAAAACACTATTCCTTCTGTGAGAATTTAATAAAGGGACAAACTTTTTTCGAAAAGCTGTGGGAAATGGAGCATGGTCCAAAAGTAAATTGAAAGGGAGCCTTTGGAAGGCTCCCTTTAAAATTGGACATTTGAAGTACCGGGTTGAATTATCGTCTTTTACGGCCAAGCCCCATGGCATTTTCCATTTTGGCTAGCATTTTACCTGCAGCCCTGTTGGCCTTTTCGGCACCGTGGTCAAGGATGTCATCGAGCTCAGATGACTCCATCAGGTTATAATACTTCGTCTGGATTGGCTCAATCGATCCTATTACAACCTGGGCTACATCTTGTTTAAAATCCCCGTATCCCTTGTTTTCGTAATCCTGTTCAATATCAGCAACAGCCCGCCCGGTCAGGATAGAATAAATGGAAAGCAGATTTGAAATCCCTGGTTTATTCTCTTTATCATATCTTACAATTCCTTCCGAGTCCGTCACTGCGCTTTTGATTTTCTTTTCGATTTGTTTCGGATCATCGAGCATTGAGATATACGCTTTTTGGTTAGGGTCGGATTTACTCATTTTCTTCAAGGGGTCCTGAAGAGACATGATGCGGGCTCCTACCTTGGGAATCCTTACCTCGGGAATGGTGAAGATATCATTATATTTCCTGTTGAACCTTTCAGCCAGGTCCCTTGTCAGCTCGAGGTGCTGTTTTTGGTCTTCTCCGACCGGTACCAGGTCCGTTTTATAGAGAAGAATGTCAGCAGCCATCAATGGAGGGTAGGTAAGCAACCCTGCTGATACGGCTTCTTTGCCAGCTGATTTATCCTTAAATTGGGTCATTCTCTCCAATTCACCGATATAAGCCACGCACTGCATCATCCATCCCGCTTGGGCATGGGCTGGCACCTCTGACTGGATAAAAAGGGTGGCCTTTTCGGGATCTATTCCCGAAGCAAGATAAAGGGCAGCCAGGCTCCTGATATTTTTGCGCAGCACAAGGCGGTCCTGGGGGACGGTGATCGCGTGCTGGTCCACGATGCAGAAGAAGCAATTGTATTCCTCCTGGAGCTCGACAAATTGTTTCATGGCGCCAATATAATTTCCAAGTGTAATCGTTCCGCTGGGCTGTATGCCAGAAAAAATCGTTTTCATTAATGAAACCTCCTTAAAAGTAAGCAAAGTATTCTTCTTAACTGTATAACCACAAAAAAGACCATTCATCCCATAATGATAGGGACGAATGGTCCGCGGTGCCACCCTAATTGCTCTGTAAGAGCCGCTTTCATGCTGTGAGCATGGGCCTGTAACGCAGGCATACGTCTGCGGATACTGAACGCTTCACCGCAGCGGCTCGAAAGTCCATTCGATCTGCAAGGGTGTTTGTTTCCACCAGCCACAAACTCTCTAAAAACCCTTTATCAGATGTACTACTCTTTGTCATTGCCATTATTGGATTCAGTAACAAAATTATAATCATTTTTAATCACCGAATCAAGAGAGGGCCGCTCATTTCTTATAGATAGTATATGGCGAGGGCAATGAGCATCAGCAGAAGGTTGATAAATCCCAGCATGGCCAGAGGAAAGGTGTTCACACTAATTATTTCCGATAGCGGAATGAGTTCTTCTTTCTCCTTTTTGGTGTAGCTTCCCTTTGGGGCAAAAATTTGCCGGAAAGATTTTGAAATATTATCAAAGAAACCGCTGTTTATGGTATAAATTAACAGAGAAACCAGCAACAAGAAGCTAGCAATATAAAAAGAGTTATTGATATAATTCAAGAGGGTAATGTCCTTTTGCAGAGCAAGGGACAAGGCCAAAACAGCGGCCTGGGTAGCGAGAAGATAGGAGAGCATCTTTTTCATTTCCTTTTCCTGCCTTTGTTAATTATTTCGATATAACTTTAACGCGTTAAAGTGACAAATATTACAAAGATATTTTTTTGATAATTCTGTAACGGTAAGTGTGTTATAGTGCATTATTATACCATGTTTCCGGTTCGTTTAAGATTACAATTATTACAAAAGGTAAAATTTTTTCGCCAAAGTGATTGTACTTTTTTTACGGACACGGTATAATAATCATTGTCATAAGTTTTCAGAAAAATAAATTAAAGGGGGACTCCTAGTGAAGAAGTCTAAATACTCACTTCTTCTAATTCTGACTCTCGTATTCTCGTTGATTCTTACTGCTTGTGGTGGAAACAATGATGCGTCAGAAGGCGAAAACAACGACAACAATGAAAACGCTACAAGCGATGTGGCACAAGAATTCAGCATGCTTGATTCTTCTGCCATTCCAACAATGGATTCTGTACTTGCTGAAGGTTCCACAAGCTTTACTTATATCGGAAACGTTGGTGAAGGACTATACCGACTTAACCAGGAAGGCAAACCAGAGCCTGCAATGGTTGAGGGAGAGCCTGAAATTAACGAAGACAAGACTGTTTTCACATTCAAGCTTCGCGATGCTAAATGGTCCAACGGCGAGCCTGTAACAGCACACGACTTCGTCTTTGCCTGGCAGCGCGCGATCGACCCTAAAACAGCTTCACCATACGGCCCTTACATGATGGGCGGCAAGATTCTTAATGCAGCTAAAATCACCGAAGCCGGTGCGGCTGGGAAACCTTATGACCTTAATGAACTTGGTGTCAAAGCAATCGACGACAAGACTTTGGAAGTCACACTTGAAAAGCCTGTAGTATACTGGGAAGACCTTTTTGCTTTCCCAAGCTTCTATCCGCAAAACCAAAAGTTTGTTGAAGAAAAAGGCGATGCATTCGCAAGCAGCGCTGAAAACCTTCTTTACAATGGTCCATTCAAGATGACTCAGTGGGAAGGAACAGACGCTGAAGAGTGGGTTCTGGAAAAGAACGAAAACTACTGGGATGCCGACAACGTCAAAATTGAGAAAATCACTGTAAACGTAGTTAAAGACTCCGGCTCTGCCGTTAATGCTTTTGAAGCAGGCGAAACTGATATGACCGGCCTTCTGTCTTCTGACCTTGTACCGCAGTACGAAGGCGACGAGCGCATGATGAGCTGGCTTGATGCAGCTGTATTCTACCTGAAGCTGAACCAGAAAAACGAAGCTTTGGCTAATACAAACATCCGTAAGGCAATCGCAATGGCTTTCAATAAGGAAGACCTTGCTAACGGAATTCTGAACAACGGTTCTGTTCCTGCGAACTACCTTGTTCCAAAAGAGTTCGTTAACCTAGATGGCGTGGATTTCCGTGAAGGAAACGGCGACATGCTTGAATACAATGTAGAAGAAGCCAAAAAACATTGGGAAGCTGGTTTGAAAGAGCTTGGCAAGACTGAGCTTACAATCCGCTACCTTGGCGGCGATACTGAAGCTTCCAAGAAAATTGATTCTTACATGAAGAACCAGCTGGAAACAAACCTTGAAGGTTTGACAATCGAACTTGAGAGTGTTCCTTTTGCAGTACGTCTTGAGCGCGATAACTCAATGGACTATGATATCCAAATGGCTGGATGGGGACCTGACTATGGTAATGCGATCTCCTTTATCGACCTTTGGGTAACAAATGGCGGAAGCAACAGAATGGGTTACAGCAACCCTAAATATGATGAGTTGGTGAAGAAAGCTCAAGGCGAGCTTGCAACTCAGCCGGAAGAAAACTTCAAAGCCATGCAGGAAGCAGAAAGAATTTTGCTTGAAGAAGATGCAGGTATCGCGCCAGTTTACCAGCGCGGAGCCAACATCCTGATCAATCCAAACCTTAAAGGGCTTGTCCAGTATCAATACGGTCCGGACTACTCCTTCAAGTGGATGTCTGTAGAAGGCGAATAATCGTTTCTTAAATCAGATAGTAAATATTCTGAGGGTAGAAAGAGAGTATATTCAACAGATATACTCTCTTTTTCCCTTGCAAGAAATTTGTCGAATTATAAGGAATACTTGGAGTTAAAAGAATTATTAGATTATACAGGAGGTGCACATAATGGGGAAATACTTGCTCCAAAGGGTATTTTATATGGTCTTGACGCTGTTCCTTATTGCATCGTTAACCTTTTTTCTGATGAAGGTAATACCCGGTACTCCATTTGCGAGCCAGAATAAGTTATCGCCGGCACAAATGGAAATTATGAAGGCAAAGTATGGGCTTGACCAGCCAGTACCCGTTCAATATGCCAAATATATGGGGAATCTATTGAAAGGCGATTTTGGCACATCCTTTCAATTTAGCAACAGAGCAGTAGGCGATTTGATGTTTCAGCGTCTGGGTCCCTCTGCACAACTTGGGTTCCAGGCTATGGTATTAGGTTCTGTGCTGGGAATATTTTTAGGAGTAATAGCAGCCTTGCGGCAGAATTCATGGATTGATTATGGTTCAACCTTTATAGCGGTTGTCGGCAAGTCAATCCCAAGCTTTGTATTTGCCGGTTTGCTTCAATACTATATTGGGGTAAAACTTGGCTGGCTGCCAGTGCTATTCTGGAAAGGGTTTGAATATACCATTATGCCAACGATTGCTCTGGCTTTGTTCCCCCTTGCAATCGCTGCCCGTTTTATGAGGACAGAAATGATCGATGTTTTGAATTCTGATTATATTACCTTGGCAAAGGCCAAAGGAGCAAGCTTTTTTGATATTGCGTTTAAGCATGCCTTAAGGAACGCCCTTATACCGGTTGTCACCGTATTGGGACCTGTGTTTGTTTCCTTAATGACTGGCTCTCTTGTAATTGAGAAGATTTTTGCGATTCCTGGCCTTGGTGAGCAGTTCGTTACATCTATTACTCTCAATGATTACCCAGTAATCATGGGAACAACAATCTTATATTCAGCCATGTTCGTTCTTATTATTTTGATAGTGGATATTTTGTATGGTGTGATTGATCCGCGTATCAGGCTTTCAGGAGGTAAAAAATAATGGGTCAACATGAAAAAAACATACCGAAAGAACGATTCAGTCCGGCCGTTATTGATTCCTCCAAAGGTGAAGAAATAAATAAACCGAGCCTTAGTTTTTGGCAGGATGCCTGGCTGCGGGTCAGAAAAAATAAAGCGGCTATTGCCAGTTTGATTATTGTTGGCCTGGTTATTCTAATGGCTTTTATTGGCCCTTTGATCAGCGGGAAAGACCATCAGACTCAAAAAGTAGCCCATAATAATCTGCCGCCTAGAGTCCAGGGGCTCGAAAACATTAGCTGGCTGCCATTTGATGGGGTTAAAGTGAATAAAGCTGGAAAAGAAATAAATGTATACGAACAGCGAAATGTGGATGAGTATTACTGGTTTGGAACAGACGCTCTTGGAAGAGACTTATTCACCCGTGTATGGAAAGGTACACAAATTTCCTTGTATATTGCCTTTTTGGCGGCCTTCATTGATATGGTCATTGGTGTCGCTTACGGTGCCATATCAGGTTATTTTGGCGGCCGTATTGACAATATCATGCAGCGGATAACGGAAGTCTTAATTGGTATCCCGTTCCTTGTTGTTGTAATCTTGATGATTTTGTTATTAAAACCTGGCATTATTTCGTTGACCATTGCTTTGACCATTACCGGCTGGGTAGGCATGTCAAGGGTTGTCCGGGCACAGGTGCTGAAATTAAAAGAGCAGGAATATGTGCTGGCATCGAGGACCTTAGGTAACTCACATTTTAAAATCATGATTAAACATTTGCTTCCCAACCTTGTGGGAGTCATCATCATTAACACGATGTTTACCATTCCAAATGCGATCTTTTCTGAAGCATTCCTAAGCTTTATAGGTCTTGGTTTGCAAGATCCGCTTGCATCGTTGGGAACATTGATTGATGAAGGATTTAAAGTATTGAGGCTCCATCCTTACCAAATGATCATTCCGGCTGTTGTAATTAGTACCATCATGGTAACTTTCAATATGCTGGCTGACGGGTTGAGGGATGCGCTAGATCCAAAAATGCGTGATTAATAAGGCAGGTGACATAGGATGAAAAACATTTTAGAAGTAAAGGATTTACACATATCTTTCCATACATTTGCAGGAGAGGTACAAGCGATCAGAGGGGTTAACTTTGAATTGAAAAAAGGGGAAACCCTTGCGATTGTTGGGGAATCAGGATCAGGAAAGTCGGTTACAACAAAGGCGATCATGCGGCTGCTGCCTCCTGGGAACTCGGAAATAAAACAGGGGGAAATCCTTTTTGACGGTAAAGATTTGGCGAAACTGAATGACCGGCAGATGCAAAAGGTCCGCGGAAAAGACATCTCTATGATATTCCAGGATCCGATGACGTCTCTGAATCCAACGATGACGGTTGGAAAACAAATCATGGAACCGCTGATTAAGCATCAGAATATGAGTCAATCAGCTGCCAAGGAGCGGGTCATCCAGTTATTAAAGCTAGTGGGCATACCGAATCCTGATCAAAGATTCAAACAGTACCCGCATCAATTTTCCGGCGGGATGCGCCAGCGTGTGGTGATTGCGATTGCCCTGGCCTGTAATCCAAAGGTATTAATTGCTGATGAGCCAACTACAGCTCTTGATGTTACCATCCAGGCTCAAATATTGGAGTTAATGAAGGATCTGCAAAAGAAAATTGATACATCCATCATTTTCATTACCCATGATCTTGGGGTTGTTGCAAATGTGGCCGACCGGGTTGCTGTTATGTATGGCGGTAAAATTGTAGAAATAGGAACGGTAGATGAGATTTTCTACAATCCACAGCATCCTTATACTTGGGGGCTAATCAGTTCAATGCCTAGTCTTGACGCGAAGGATGAAGAACTATATGCAATTCCCGGTACTCCTCCCAACTTGCTTAATCCGCCTAAAGGGGATGCCTTTGCGCCGAGAAACGAATATGCCATGCAGATTGACCTGGAGGAACAGCCTCCAATGTTTAAAGTGTCTGATACACATTTTGCGGCGACCTGGCTGCTTCATCCGGATGCTCCAAAAGTAGAACCGCCTGCAGCAGTGCTAAAAAGAATGAAACAATTCAATAGGGCGAAAAAATAAACGGGGGGCCGGCAAATGGAAACGAAAGAAAAACTGCTTGAAATTAAAAATTTAAAGCAATATTTCAATGCTGGAAAACCTAATGAGGTAAAAGCGATTGATGGTGTATCCTTTGATATTTATAAAGGGGAAACGCTTGGACTTGTAGGGGAATCCGGATGCGGAAAGTCGACTACTGGAAGAACGATTATCCGGCTTTATGATGCAACAGATGGAGAAGTCATCTTCAAAGGTGAAAATGTTCATGGCAAGAAATCAAAAAAAGAATTGATGAAATTCAACCGCAGCATGCAAATGATCTTTCAGGATCCCTATGCATCATTGAATCCGAAAATGATGGTGTCCGATGTGATTGCAGAGGGGATCGATATCCATGGTCTTGCGAAAAATAAAAAAGACCGCATGGAGAGGGTGTATCAGCTTCTTGAAACGGTTGGCTTAAACAGAGAGCATGCCAACCGCTATCCACATGAGTTTTCCGGAGGCCAAAGGCAGAGGATAGGCATCGCCCGCGCACTTGCCGTTCAGCCGGAATTCATCATTGCCGATGAACCTATTTCGGCATTGGATGTCTCCATCCAGGCGCAGGTGGTCAACTTGTTAAAACAGCTTCAGCGCGAAAAAGGCCTGACCTATCTATTTATTGCCCATGATCTCTCAATGGTCAAGTATATCAGTGACCGGATTGGCGTTATGTACTTCGGTAAATTGGTAGAGCTTGCTCCGGCTGATGAATTGTATGCCAACCCGATGCACCCATATACAAAATCACTTTTGTCTGCCATTCCACTTCCGGATCCTGATTTTGAACGTACTAGAAAACGCCATTCTTATGATCCGGCAAGCCATAAATATTCAGCCGATGAGGATGTGAGAATGCGCGAAGTAAACCCTGGACATTTTGTCTATTGTTCAGAAAAAGAATACCAGCAGCTTAAAGCTGCCAGCAAGAGCTAAAAAACGATCTCCTGTACGAGATCGTTTTTTTTTTTTACCCTGTCTTTGATATCTCTTCTGAAAAGGACGGACGATGCCAAGACAAAAAAGCCTGAAATGAAAAACATTTCAGGACATGTTTAAAATGCAATATAAAGGGTATGATAAATGCCGGAGTTACTTTTTTTCCCCTCCGACGGTTTTCCAGCCAGTCTGGATACTAGTGGATTTATCAACGAACCTATTTTTCTCTTTTCCGCCGAAAAGGCTAATCCCAATCCTGTTCGTTACAACACCATTCAGAGCTGTAATTCCAATCACCAGTATTGCAATAATTGATAAATCGAGTATGTATGCACCCATGATAAACCTCCATCTCTCTGTCCGTCATTGGCCGAAGGCAATTAGGACAAAAATAAGTTGCCGACCTCTGTTCTCCTTTATTGTAAAAGAAATGGAGCAGTTTTAAAAGCGGCAAATCGCAGTTCCTGTAAAATTGCGCAGATAGCTGGATGTTTATCGGAATCAAAAATATAAGGAGGCCTGTTCATGCATTGGTATGAGAAGTTGAATCAATACTTTCCCATTGAGGAAATGAAGTCGAAGGAACATATAGAGACGCTTTTAAAGGAGCGGAAAGACATTTATCACAAGGATGAAGGCCCTAACCATGTGCTCATGTATGTAGAACTAGAAAATTTCGTTTTCATCGATTACCTGTTTGTATCAAAGAATGCAAGGGGCCAGGGCCTTGGCCATAAACTTCTGGACAAATTGAAGCAAAAAAGAAAACCAATCATACTTGAGGTAGAACCGGTTGATTATGAAGACACCGATACGGAAAAACGCTTGAAATTTTATAAGCGTGAAGGGTTTGAGCATGCGAAATCAATTGGGTATGCCCGGCGCTCCCTGGCAACAAATAAATTAAATGAAATGGAAATCCTTTTTTGGTCTCCATTGCAGGAATCCGAAGATCTTGTTTTCGATGCGATGAAAAAAACATATACAATGATTCATACGTATAAGGACCAGAAATTTTATGGAGCGTCCTACCAGCCTGTAGAAGAGGTTTTAACATTAAGAGAAGATGAGCAAAAAGATATGCTAGAAAATATTTAAAATTAGTGCAATCGTCCGTTTGACGATTGCCTTTTTCAATTTATGCTTCTAAATGAGAAAGTAAAAAATAATGCCTTCAAGAGGTTTCAGGTGTCGCAAGGGAGGGTAAAAATAATTGAAGTCGTCTAGAAGCGGTAAACCTCTGGATAATGATAGAAAGCTTTCACTGTACGATTCGGATTTCCCTTAAAAGTTCTAGATTTATTGAAACTTTTTACGAGTTCATACGTCATATTATTGAGAGCGAAAATGTACATAAACTTTAGCTTAAATCCTAAAAGGGGATACCCATTGTCCGTTGATTATTGTATAATTAACTAAAGACATTACAAAATTAAAGTGATTTTAATCTAAGAATTGAGCATGAATGCTGAATGAACAAACTAGATAAATGTCTATTTTAAAGGGAGTGTGAATACAGATGGTTACTTTATACACTTCACCAAGTTGTACTTCTTGCAGAAAAGCTAAATCATGGCTCGAAGAGCATGATATTCCTTATCAAGAGCGAAATATTTTTTCCGAGCCGCTGTCAATCGAAGAGATTAAGGAAATCCTTCGAATGACGGAAGATGGAACGGACGAGATTATTTCGACCCGCTCTAAAACGTTCCAGAAGCTGAATGTCAATCTTGAATCGATGCCTCTTCAGGATCTTTATGAGGTTATCAAGGAAAATCCCGGCTTGTTAAGGCGTCCCATCATCATCGATGAAAAACGGCTTCAGGTGGGGTACAATGAAGATGAAATCCGCAGATTCCTGCCGCGTAAAGTCCGTACCTATCAATTGAGGGAAGCCCAGCGGCTGGTCAATTAATAACATATCATACAAAGCCTCCTTTTTCCTGGAAAAGGAAGGCTTTTTTATTGATAAATATGCCGAAAACTGCTATTATGAAAGGAATAAATTTTGGTGAAAGTGGCTATAAAGACATGTAAGTTCATGGCTGCTTTTTTTTAATGGATTGTCCTTGAACTGCTAAATAGCAGGGGGACAGCCAGTATGGATGAACGAGGCGCCTCCGCCAATCTGGCTCACCTGCAGCAACGATATTAAGGGCTTGCTACACATTCTGTATCTATTGGGTGTTAGCGGGTTTTTAAAATGGGTGTATATTTCATTTCCCAAATCCCTTGTTTTATCATAAAATAATGGTACAAGGTCGTCATTTTATTGTTGCCCTGGTTTTAACCCAAGACGAGTTTTCAATGCCGTTTAGGGTAATAGTTAAATAAAGAGCCAGCCATACGGGGGTATTAAGTCCCTTCAACTCTTTGCCTGGAAGGGAGAGAATATGAATGGAAATCGAACGCATTAACGAAAATACTGTAAAGTTTTATATTTCGTATATAGATATAGAAGAAAGAGGCTTTGATCGGGAAGAGATCTGGTACAATCGCGAACGCAGCGAGGAACTTTTTTGGGAGATGATGGATGAAGTCCATCATGAAGCGGAGTTTACCGTAGAGGGGCCGCTCTGGATCCAGGTGCAGGCACTAGAAAAAGGGCTTGAGATCCTGGTTACCAAAACACAGCTATCAAAGGATGGAGCGAAATTCGACCTTCCTGTTTCTGATGAAAAGCTTAAGGATCTTCCTGTAGATGAACGGATTGAAGAGATGCTTGATCAGCATTTTAATCCAAAACACCAGAACGAAGACGATCAGGATGACCCTCTTTTTGAAGATGATTTGGAGTTTCTTCTCGTTTTCAAGGATTTTGAGGACCTGATTGCACTTTCCCACAGACCGGGTCTCGATTCCATCACAACAAGCTTGTACAGCTTCGAAGGCAAATATTACTTATACGTTGAATTCGCCGAAGACGATTTTAGTGATGAGGAAGTAATTGATAACCTTTTAAGCATTCTGCTTGAATATGGAATGGAATCAGGCATGACAATTCACCGCCTTAAGGAATACGGCAATACCATTATTGAGAATGATGTATTTCCGACCTTGCGCAAACATTTTTCATGAATAGAAAAGGCCTTCCCGAATAGTTGGGGGGCCTTTTTATGTTTAGGGATTAAAAAGGATCGAATATTTTTGTAATAGAGGATTCCTCCTTCTCGTGTAGAATTTTAATTGGGAAAGGGGGGCGTATTATGCTAGTTGCCTGCAGAGATAACGGCGAGAAAATCTCGCTTGGAGAACAGTGGAAGAGAAATGAACTCGACAAGTGGCGGCAAAAGGAAGGGTTCTTTTGCCCACAGTGTGGAAAGAAGGTGATTTTAAGGCTTGGCAATAAACGGATATGGCATTTCGCACACCAGAAAGATTCTGGCTGTGAATCAGAGCATGAGCGGGAGTCTGAATACCATATGTCGGGGAAGCTTCAGCTGTATGAGTGGCTCAAGGAGCAGAGCGTGGCGGCGGAACTTGAGAGATATATACCAGAATGTAAACAGAGAGCTGATATAGCTTTTGAATGGAATAAAAAGAAGTATGCAGTTGAATTCCAATGCTCGCCAATTACCGTGGAACTATTGGCTGGAAGGACGGAAGGCTATATAAATCATGGGTTTACCCCGATCTGGATTGCCGGCGGCAACCAAATCAAGCGCACATCAGCCAATTGTTTGGCTATGAGTGAGTTCCAATTTTTATTTTTGAGGAGACAGGGGAGGCGCTGGATGTTCCCTGCCTATTGTGCCGAAACACGCCAATTTATCCTGCTGCAGCATATTCTTCCAATATCATCCTCAAAGGCCCTTGCCTCGTTTCATCCCATTTCCCGGTCTGAATTTCCATTGCTAAGACTCCTGGAATTCCCATCTGTAACCGATCATTCCTTTAAATGCTGGGTTCGTGAATTAAACAGACAGAAATCCAATCTTCTTCACTACCATGGCAGAGGTCAAAAGAATTTCTTGAACGAATTATACTATAATCGCCTGAATCTCCTTATGCTGCCACCTGAATTAGGTTTGCCGGTTCCCTCTTCTCCTTTTATCCAGACGCCCCCGTTATTATGGCAGACCTTTATTTATCTTGATCACTTCCATGATACTCCCCTGGGAAAAGTGATTTCTACTGCCGATATTCTTAAATCCTTTCTTCATAGGGTGCGAAGAAGACAAATTCAGATACGCAGACTTCCTTTGGCGGAATACGGAGATTTTCGCTATGCGATCAGGGAGTATCTGGAGCTCCTCGTATCCCTGGCTTTATTGGAAAACGTAAACCCTCAATATTACAGACTTGCAAGCCGCCTTGGAATCCCTCATACAATGGAAGGACAATTGCAGGCTGAGTCCGCCTTTTGGAACACCCACGGAAACCGCATCATGGCCAACAGTTAAAATTTATCCAAGGAATATAATGAAACAGGCGGAAGCCGCGTAAAATAAAGGAGAGGATCAATCTGCCTTTTAATATATTCGTGAGTACTCAGACTTTAAGCGGATGCAAAAAATGGTAGAATTTTCGTATGCCGAATTTTGTGAACGGAGGATGACTTATGCCGAATGAAACAAAAGTTAAAAAGCTCCCAGCCAGAAGTGATTTGCCAGTAGAGGACACGTGGAGGCTCGAGGATATATTCGCGAATGACGAAGAGTGGGAAAAGGAATTTCAGGAGGTCAAAAAGCTGCTGCCTGGTGTCCAGGAGTATCAGGGCAAGCTCGATGGTAGTGCTGACGGGCTGTTCAATGCCCTTCAGTATCAGGATGAATTATTGATGCGTCTTGGCAAGCTTTATACATATGCCCACATGCGATATGACCAGGACACAGCAAATTCCTTTTATCAGGGATTGGACGACCGGATTAAGAACCTTTACTCCCAGGCAGGAAGCGCCCTGGCTTTCATTGTCCCGGAAATCCTTTCCATAGAGGAAGGCAGGCTGAAATCGTTTCTTCAAGATAAGGAGGAACTGAAGCTCTACCAACATGCACTTGAAGAAATCAACCTTCAGCGGCCGCATATTCTGTCCGCTGAGCAGGAGGCACTCCTGGCTGAAGCATCTGAAGTCATGAATTCTTCATCCAATACTTTTGGCATGCTGAATAATGCCGATTTGGATTTCCCGACCATCAAGGATGAAAATGGTGAAGAGGTGGAGATTACACATGGCCGGTATATCCGCTTTCTTGAGAGCGAAGACCGCCGTGTACGTGAAGACGCCTTCAAAGGGGTATATCAAACATACGGCAAGTTCAGGAATACCTTTGCCAGCACCCTGAGCGGAAATATCAAAAAGGACAATTTCAATGCACGGATCCGTCAATACAGCTCTGCAAGACATGCCGCCCTTGCAGCCAACAATATTCCGGAAAGTGTTTATGAAAATCTTGTCAACACCATTAATAATAACCTCCATCTGCTGCACAGATATGTCAAGCTGCGCAGAAAAGTACTGGGTGTTGATAAACTGCACATGTATGATTTATATACGCCGCTCGTGAAAAATATAAAGATGGATGTTTCGTATGCCGAGGCAAAGGAACTGATTCTAAAAGGGCTGGCACCAATGGGGGAAGAATATGTCGGACTCCTGAGGGAGGGGTTCGAAAACCGCTGGATCGATGTGCATGAGAATAAAGGAAAGCGCAGCGGGGCGTATTCATCCGGTGCCTATGGTACGAATCCCTATATTCTGATGAACTGGCAGGACAATGTCAACAATCTGTTTACGCTGGCACATGAGCTCGGTCATTCCCTGCACAGCTATTACACCAGGAAGTCACAGCCTTATGCCTACGGCAGCTATTCCATTTTTGTGGCAGAAGTGGCGTCGACTTGCAACGAAGCTTTATTGAACGACTACTTGTTAAAATCAATCGATGATGAACAAAAGAGGCTTTACCTCTTGAATCATTATCTTGAAGGATTCAGGGGGACGGTCTTCAGACAAACCATGTTCGCCGAGTTTGAACATCTGATCCACAGAAAAGTACAGAATAACGAAGCTCTGACGGCCGATTCGTTAACAAAGGATTATTACGAACTGAACCAAAAATATTTTGGCCAGGAAGATATCGAGATAGATGAGGAAATCGGCCTTGAATGGTCCCGAATCCCACACTTCTACTATAATTACTATGTTTATCAATATGCCACAGGCTTTAGTGCCGCGACAGCCTTGAGCAAGCAGATCCTTGAAGAAGGGGAGCCGGCAGTAAAACGCTATGTTGACTACCTGAAGGCGGGAAGCTCTGACTATCCGATAGAAGTCCTGAAAAAAGCGGGAGTTGATATGACGAGCCCTAAACCTATTGAGGATGCATGCAAGGTGTTTGAAGAGAAGCTGAATGAGATGGAATCACTCCTGTCATAATCAAACCGGGAAGAAGCTATGGCTCCTTCCCGGTTTTTTGTTGTTTCGAAAAGCTGTCAGTGCCCAGATTATGCAGTGGTTCGGTAAAAAGGTTACTGAGTGTCGTTGTCAGTGCCCCAAAAGTGGAGCAGGTCGGGAAAAAGGTCACTGAGGGCGGTTGTCAGTGCCCCAAAAGTGGAGCAGCCAGTCAAAACGGGTACTGAGGATGGGTGTCAGTGCCCCAAAAGTGGAGCAGCCAGTCAAAACGGGTACTGAGGATGGATGTCAGTGACCAAAAAGTGGAGCAGGTCGTGAAAAAGGTCACTGAGGGTCGCTGTCAGTGCCCAAATAGTGGAGCAGCCAGTCAAAACGGTCACTGAAGGTGGTGTCAGCACTCCAAAGCTATCAAGAGTAAGCCTTACAGGAACAATCGTCTTTTAGATTGTTCCGAAGGCGCTTGCGCTTTTTAAAGTCCCTTAAACCGTTTCCGGTCGTTCAGGAAGACAAAAAATACAAGGAGGGACAGGAAAAGAATCGGACCGCTGATCCACAGGGGGACCAGATGCATTAATCCCAGCACATGGAGGCCAAAGGAGAAAAGAATGGATACAATCATAAGGACATAGGACGGCTTCATCGGCATCACACCTCCGGAAGTTGAAACAAACATTCATTAATAATTATGTAAGAAAAATGGACGGCATGAGTAGAATATGACAATCTTGTGAAATGATATACAAACGCCTTGTAACCCCCTTTCGCCCGTGATATATTTATATCGTGAAGTTGATCACAAGCAAACATTACCCCTTTGTTTGACCGTGAAAAATTTCTCCCATC
Source organism: Mesobacillus campisalis (assembly GCF_000986785.1). Taxonomy (GTDB): domain Bacteria; phylum Bacillota; class Bacilli; order Bacillales; family Cytobacillaceae; genus Mesobacillus_B; species Mesobacillus_B campisalis. The sequence goes on from NZ_LAYY01000019.1 coordinate 61,001, forward strand.
CCCTTTGTTCGCATTTATAGAGAAAAGACCCTGCAGTCCGTTACTGCAGGGTCTTTTCATATTCCAGTATATCGCCAAAACATTCCATGCTTGGCTGGCAGCTGCTCGACTTTTTGTTTTAGCAACAGTTTTTTTAACTCTTTCTCCGCCTGATTTTGCGTCATATCGTATACGACCGCCACTTCTTTGGTTGCAACGGTCTTATAGATTCGGAGAAAATCCTCCAACGGGGGAGGCGGGGACGGTTCGGGCTTCCGGGGAAGCATCTCCTCAAGGATCTGGACGTATACTTCATACGGATAAAACCCAGTCACCTTTATTCCTTCCTCTTCCACATTTTCATTGAAGAAAACAAGAGCAGGGATTTCCTGGACGTCCATCTCTGCCGTAATCTTCAAATCACATTGAAAAGCTTTGGAAGCACTGTCCGAATGGATATCGGTGACAAACTCTTCGATATCAAGCCCCACATTTCTGGCACATGCCTTCAGGACATCAAAATTGGAGATGTTCTGCTTCTCCAAAAAAAGCACTTCCTGCAGCTTTCGAAGAAACTGGATTCCCTTCTTTTTTCCCTGCAGTTCGGCTGACTTGACGGCAATCGACACCAGGTGCGGAGAAGAAACCGGATTTTCCAGCCATAAACTGCCATCGCAGGACATTCCAGTGCGGCTTGCTGTTTTTTCCCATAGCTCGGCCATTGTTTCATAGCGTTTTTTCTTGCCCAGGTTCAGGGTGGCCAGCCGGCCGCTCAGCACGTGCCGCAAGGAAAAATACTTGCCATATTCGATTTGCAGCTTTTTCATGATCGGCTCAAGGGCCCAGCATTCAGGGCAGAGCGGATCGACAAATGAATAAATTTCAAGCGGTCTTTTCTCGTAAGCATTGCTGGTCCGTAAGAGCCCGGGATTTAACAATTCATCGCGTTTCCAGATCACCAGCTCTCACCCTGTTCCCCGTCATCAGGCGTGTTGACCATATGCTGGGCAGTAAAGGTGAGGCGGGCATAAAATTCGTTCCGTACAGGTCCGTCAAGGCCTATTTCATCCATGGCTTCTTTCATGCAGGAGAGCCAGGCCTGGGCCCGCTTTGGGGTTACTTCAAATGGAAGATGTCTGGCCCTTAGCATAGGGTGTCCATGTTCTTGTGTATATAAAGGCGGTCCGCCCAAAAATTGGGTTAAGAATTGTTTTTGTTTACGTGCAGTCTCCGTAAGGTCATCAGGAAATATAGGAGCAAGATCAGGATGCTGGGATACACGGTTGTAAAAGGCGTCTACTAGCTGATGCAGCATTCCTTCGCCGATGGCTTCGAACGGTACGGGCTTATTCTCGACCATTTGTATAACTCCTTTTTAATGGATTTAATCTATATTTTAACAATGGTAAAATTATATCTCAAACAAACAGCTTAGACTTTCCTTCCAAGCTCCTTCCTGCTTACGTTTTGCCTCTGGCTTAATGGCCGGATTGGGAAATCCACTGTTTTTGCCTGTAAAACCTCATAATCTTATTATCGGTCTTTCGTACAGGGATATTCAGACCAGACAGCAGAGTATGAAAAGATTCCCGGCCGCTCTCTTCATCTTCCACCTCATATTCAAGTTCATAATCGTGGATGCCCAGGTAGGTACTGTGATCCAAAACCACAAGTCCCCCGCAGTATTCTTTTTCAGCACGTTCCGTCGTAAGGGATCCAAAATAGGCTACAGGATTGGTTTGGTCAACGAGATTTGAAAGAGCTGTTCGTACAGGTCCTTCAGGCAATTCCCCCCCAGCCAGCATATTTTGTGCGTCATGCGGGGATATCTCCTGGTTTGTTTCCAGCAGTCCTACCGGTGCTGGTTGTTTGAGCGTGATTTCGAAGTGTCCAATTTTTTCCCTTATTCTCAAAGCGCATCCCTGCTCCTTCAAAGTAAAATGGTTTGTATCAAAATAATGGTTAACCTGTTTTTTAAAATCCTCCCTAGCAAAGCTGAAGAAAGTCTTTAGCCTTTCGAACTCTTCTTCTATTAGAAGGTTCTTAAACTCAATCTCAATTTGTTCACTCATAATGGACATCCTTTCAGGTAATTTATCTCTATTATTCCGTTATTTTTCAAAAGCTTCAATCTGTAGGAAAAACCAGTGCCTATATGATAAAATAAAAAGGATTATTGGAGGGTGGAAGATTTATGAAAAAAAGAGTATTAATTGATTTTGCGGAAATAAAGAACGAGGAACTGTTGCTGTATGCAGCGGAACCAGTTGCAATTGGAGAAATGAAGCCTGTCGGACAAATACTGGTTGATTCGGACCAATTGTCATTTATTTACTTGGCTGAGCAGGATGGAGATTATACATATATTACAATTCCCGAGTCTGTATGGACTTCAGTGAAAACGGCTTTGGATTCTAATTTTGAAGCCTATGCCGTCCATGGGGAAGGCAGACTTCATTTGCAAGGTTTCAAGGAAGAAATGGATTATGTAGTGGAGAATATTAAAGGCAATAGCAATTACGGGGAGAAAATGGTTGACAGGGTAGAGGCTGTCTTTTAAAAGGCGCATTACAACAGTCTAATTATACTATACCGGCGTGATGGGGTGATTTGCTATTGAAGGATTGGGAACGTTTTTTAGAACCATATAAGCAGGCAGTGGAAGAGCTGAAGGTTAAGTTAAGAGGGATGCGCAGCCAATATGAGCAAAATTCGGATCATTCGCCGATTGAGTTTGTGACTGGAAGGGTAAAGCCTATTGCGAGTATCCTGGATAAGGCAAATCAAAAAGGCATAACCCTCGACAAGCTGGAAACGGAAATGCAGGATATTGCCGGCCTTAGAATGATGTGCCAGTTTGTCGATGATATCAAGCCGATCGTCGAGCTGCTCAGAAGAAGAAATGATTTTGAGATTGTGGAAGAACGGGATTATATCTCCCATAAAAAGGCAAGTGGCTACAGATCCTACCATGTCGTTATAAAATATCCTGTCCAAACCATTCATGGTGAAAAGATCATTTTGGCCGAAATCCAGATCAGGACCCTGGCAATGAATTTTTGGGCCACAATCGAGCATTCGCTGAATTATAAATATAAGGGCCAATTTCCTGAAGATATCCGGCTCCGCCTCCAGCGGGCGGCTGAGGCGGCCTTCAGGCTGGATGAGGAAATGTCCAAAATCCGGGGTGAAATCCAGGAAGCGCAGGCCTTTTTTTCGCGTAAAAAAGAACAGCAAAAAGAAAAAGGAAACTGATAAAAAAGGGCTAAAGCGAGGTGAAGGAACAATGAAGTTTGCGATAACATCCAAGGGAGATGCACGGTCGAACACTCTTATGCACAAGATGAGAACATACCTGCAGGACTTTGAACTTGAATACGATGAAGACAAGCCGGATATCTGCATCTCTGTAGGAGGAGATGGCACCTTGCTTTATGCTTTTCATCGTTACAGCAGCCGGCTGGATAAGACGGCGTTTGTTGGTGTCCACACCGGCCATTTGGGTTTTTATGCGGACTGGGTGCCGGAAGAAATTGAAAAACTCGTTATTGCAATCGCGAAAACTCCATACCAAATCGTGGAGTATCCGCTGCTCGAAGTCATTATCCGCTATCAGCACGGCGGCAGGGAGACCAGATACCTGGCGCTCAATGAATGCACAGTGAAATCGGTTGAGGGAACACTGGTCATGGATGTTGAAATACGTGGACAGCATTTTGAACGGTTTCGGGGAGACGGACTGTGCATTTCGACTCCTTCCGGAAGTACCGCCTACAACAAGGCATTGGGCGGAGCCATTCTGCATCCCTCTCTCCCCGCTATCCAGGTTGCGGAGATGGCTTCCATCAATAATCGGGTCTTTAGGACAGTCGGCTCGCCGCTGGTGCTTCCGGCCCACCATACCTGCATCCTCAAACCGGTAAACAGGCCTGATTTCCAAGTGACGGTGGACCATTTGACGCTGCTGCACAAGGATGTAAAGTCCATTCAGTTCAGGGTAGCGGATGAAAAAATGCGGTTTGCCAGATTTAGGCCGTTTCCTTTTTGGAAAAGGGTGCATGATTCGTTCATTTCTGATTAACAGGCAGCAGGTGAAAACATGAATTTCAGACTCAGATGGATTGCGGCTGCAGCAGATGAAGGAAAGCTGCTGCGTGAGTTTCTTCAGGAGAAGCAAATATCAAAAAGTGCCCTGACGGATATTAAATTCAGAGGCGGGGCACTTATTGTCAATGGAGAACCCGTGACGGTAAGGTATTTACTTCAGAAAGGCGACCATATCGAGGTTTGCTTTCCAAAAGAAAATCCTTCGGCTGGACTGGCCGCAGAAACCTTTCCCTTACATGTTATCTATGAAGATGATTACATTCTTGTGGTCATTAAGCCGGCAGGCATGAATACAATTCCGTCCCGTGAACATCCAACAGGAAGTCTCGCAAACGGGCTGATCGGTTATTACAGCCTTAAGGGAGTGGAAGCAACGACTCATATCGTGACCAGGCTTGACCGGGACACATCGGGAATCGTATTGGTGGCCAAACACCGGCATGTGCACCATCTGCTAAGCAAGCAGCAAAAGGAGAATGGAGTAAAAAGGATTTATGAGGCTTTTGCAGCAGGGGTTTTTATGGGGGAGAAGGGAATCATCGAGCAGCCAATCGCAAGGAAGAGCAGCAGTATTATTGAAAGGGAGGTCCATCCGGAGGGCCAATATGCCTGTACATATTATCGCCTGATTCGACAATATGAAAAATTCGCCCATATCGAACTGAAGCTGAAGACCGGGAGAACGCATCAAATCAGGGTTCATCTCTCCTTTATCAAGCACCCGCTTCTTGGCGATGACCTTTATGGGGGCAGTGTCGACATGCTGGAAAGGCAGGCTCTTCATTGCCGGGAACTCTGCTTTTCCCACCCAATTAGTGGCGAAGATTTACACTTTTCAGCTCCGATGCCTAATGATATGATGGATATCCTGCACAAGAGCAAGCTTCCATGATGAAGAGTTGCTTTCATAAGCAGGATTTTGTTTGGGTTAAGCTGTTTTCGGATAAGGGAATCCATCAATGCAAAAAATGAGAAAAGAGGCTGCCCACGATTGTGACAGTCCAATTCCATTAGTGCAACATGATGCTAAAGGAAGGTTCAGAAGGGGGAGTGGATATGGCTGAACAACGTCAGGATGCAGGGCAAAAAAAATACGTAGACACAGAATGGTTAAGGGAAGCACTTCATAACGAGGATATTGAAAAGTTCAGGGAAGAGTTCCTCGAGATGCATCCCTATGATCAGGCTACTTTCTTTAAGGAACTTGATGAAAAGGGAAGGCGCAATGTTTACCATTACCTCTCCCCGGAGGAAATGGCCGGGCTATTTGAGAATCTTGAGGCAGAGGACAGCGAGTACAAAGATGTGCTCGCCGAAATGAACCCTTCCTATGCCGCAGATATGTTGTCCAACATGTATGCAGATGATGCCGTCGATGTCCTTAATGAACTCGATAAGGACCAGGTCGTCAGTTACCTGACCATCATGGACACCGAGGCGGCGAAAGAGATCAAAGACCTGCTCCATTACGAGGAGTATACAGCCGGAAGCATCATGACAACGGAGTATGTAGCGATTGCGGCCAATCAGACTGTCCGTTCCGCCATGCATATCCTGAAGAATGAGGCCCCCCGTGCGGAAACCATTTATTATGTGTATGTTATTGATGATGAAAGGCGTCTTGTGGGCGTTCTCTCGCTGCGTGACTTGATTGTCAACGATGACGACATCATGATTTCCGAAATCATGTACGATCGTGTTGTCTCCGTTTCTGTTGGCGAGGACCAGGAAGAAGTCGCCCGGATGATGCGGGATTATAATTTTGTTGCCATCCCGGTTGTCGATTTCCAGAATCATCTTTTGGGAGTTATCACGGTTGATGATATCATCGATGTCATGGAAGAAGAAGCATCCGATGACTATTCCAAGCTTGCAGGGATTGCGGATATGGACAGCGTTGACAAAAACCCTGTCACAGCTGCGCGGAAACGTCTGCCATGGCTGATTATCCTGTTGTTTCTTGGCATGTTTACGGCCAGCTTGATTGGAAGGTTTGAAGAGACTCTCGACCAGGTAGCGATTTTGGCTGTTTTCATTCCGCTTATTGCCGGTATGGCCGGGAACACAGGAACGCAAGCATTGGCGGTTGCGGTCCGCGGAATCGCGACAGGTGACCTGGAGAAGGAAAACAGATGGAAAATTGTTGCCAGGGAGGCAGGAACAGGGTTTATTATTGGAATTACCTGTGGAGTTCTCGTAACTTTCATCGTCTATTTTTGGAAGGGCGAATTTTTTCTTGGTGTCCTTGTTGGCATCTCGATTTTTATTACGCTTATTGTATCAACTTTGGCAGGATCTCTTGTACCGCTGGTCATGCATCGCCTAAAAATTGACCCAGCTGTGGCATCCGGGCCATTTATTACCACAATAAATGACATCCTGTCGATTCTGATTTATTTCGGGATTGCAACAGCATTTATGAGTTATCTTACAGGTTAAGGGAGGGACAGGATGGAACATCATGCCTCGATAACTTCACTTTTAGTTGTCATCATTATCGCTCTTTTAACACCGATTGTTCTTCACCGCTTTAAGCTTAATTTTATCCCTGTCGTTGTGGCGGAAATTATCATGGGCCTGATTATAGGGAAAAGCGGCTTTGACATTGTGCATGAGGACATGTGGCTTGAGACGCTTTCCACATTGGGCTTTTTATTTTTAATGTTTTTAAGCGGACTGGAAATTGATTTTAGTGCCTTTTCGTTGAAGAAAACAAAAGACGCGAAATCTGCTAATCAGCCAAATACATTCTTTATTTCTACGGTTGTTTTTATTGGAATCTTCTTTGTTTCGCTTGGCTTGTCTTATCTATTTGTTTTAGCGGGCTTTATCGATAATGCCTTTCTTATGACTCTGATCATTTCGACCATATCTCTTGGCGTGGTGGTGCCAACACTCAAAGAGGCGCATTTGATGAAGACCAATATTGGCCAGATTATTTTGCTTGTTGCCGTTATTGCTGATCTTGTCACGATGATACTCCTGGCTGTGTTTGTCTCCATGTATGATACAGAGGGAGGAAATACGTGGCTGCTGCTTCTTCTGTTTGGTGCTGGAGTTGTACTTTATTTTATTGGCAGGGGCTTCAAGAGCCGTCAATTTGTTTCCGCTTTGGCAACGGGTACGACCCAGATTGGTACTCGGGCTGTCTTTACGCTGCTGATTGTACTTGTCGCCATCTCGGAAACCGTAGGGGCAGAGAATATTCTGGGTGCTTTCCTCGCCGGTGTCCTGGTATCCCTGCTGACACCTGACCAGGAATTGATCCATAAACTTGATTCATTTGGCTACGGCTTTTTAATCCCAATCTTCTTTGTCATGATTGGTGTCGGTCTCGATATTTGGTCTTTGTTCAGCGACCCCAAATTGCTTTTGCTGATTCCATTGCTGCTGATCGCCTTGCTGATTTCAAAGCTGATTCCTGTGTATGTGCTGAAAAAATGGTATGACACAAAAACGGTTCTCGCATCAGGGTTCCTGCTGACATCGACCCTGTCGCTTGTCATTGCCGCTGCAACAATCGGGGAGAGGATGGGGGTCATCACTCCGGAGTTGAGCGGAACGCTTATTTTGGTTGCCGTCATTTCCTGCGTGCTGACACCGATTGTTTTTAAGAAACTCTTCCCGCGCGTAAAGGCTGAGGATAAAAAGCTCCGCGTCGCCATGATTGGCGCCAATCAAATGACCTTGTCTGTTACCAGGGAATTAAACTCTTCTTTATTTGAACCTGTGCTTTATCATACAAAGCAGGATAAAGAAGGAAATCAGCTTGCAGACTCTGTTTTTGAAATTTTTGAAGTTGATGATTATTCACCTGAAACTTTGGAAAAGGAATCTATTTACAATGCCGACATTGTTGTAATATCAACCGGCAATGAAGATACAAACGCCCTGATTGCCAGAGCGGCCATGGAGAAATGTTCGGGACGTGTCATTGCCAGAATTGAAAATCCGGAGCTTGCAACCAAATTGAAAAGCCAAGGCATAGAAGTCTTTTCTGTGCTCATGTCCTCTACTACATTGCTTCAGGCTTTGATTGAATCTCCGGGCATCATTGGCATACTCATGAATAAGGAGTCCTCACTCCATGAAATCAGGATGCAGAACGGCCACTATGATGGCATGACACTGCGGAGATTCCCCTTTACAGGAGATGTTATCTTTGTGCGCATACTCAGGGGCACCGATTCAATCGTTCCCCACGGTGATACTGAACTCCACCTTAACGATCGGCTCATTGTTACTGGCTCCGGTGAGTATGTTGAAGAGCTAAAACTGGAACTTGAGTTTAAACCCCGATTTTATTGATTACGCAGGAAACCCGCCATGGCGGGTTTTTGTGCTTCCCCTTTTCAAACCATTTGATTTGGTGTAATATTAGCACTAGGTACTAATAACTTGTGATAAAACAGGGGGATTTTTAAGATGGCTTTTTCTTTAAACGGTAAAACATTTGTAGTTATGGGGGTAGCAAATAAAAGGAGTATTGCCTGGGGTATTGCACGCTCTCTTCATGATGCAGGTGCAAATCTGATTTTCACCTATGCAGGTGAAAGGCTTGAAAGCAGTGTCCGTGAGCTTGCTTCATCACTTGATGAAAATTATCTCGTCCTTCCTTGTGACGTGACTAGCGATGAAGATGTTGCAAAGTGCTTCGCGAAAATCAAGGAAGCGACAGGAACCATCCAGGGGGTTGCCCACTGCATCGCCTTTGCCAATAAGGAAGAGTTGAATGGGGACTATCTGAATGTTACTCGCGATGGCTTCTTGCTGGCACACAATATTAGCTCGTACTCGCTTACGGCTGTTGCCAAGGAAGCAAAAGAGCTGATGTCTGAAGGAGGCAGCATTGTTACTCTTACGTATCTTGGCGGCGAGAGGGCAATCGAAAACTATAATGTCATGGGAGTGGCAAAGGCTTCTCTTGATGCTAGCGTTCGTTACCTTGCTAAGGATCTGGGCAAGCAAAATATCCGGGTCAATTCGATTTCCGCAGGTCCGATTCGTACGCTCTCAGCTAAAGGGGTCAGCGATTTTAATTCCATCCTGAGGGAAATTGAAGAAAAGGCTCCGCTGCGCAGAAATACGACTCCTGAAGAAGTTGGCGACACAGCTGTCTTTTTGTTCAGCGATATGTCAAGAGGCATCACTGGTGAGAATATCCATGTAGACTCAGGATTTCATATTGTTTAATTTTTCAGGAGGGCCTGGCATTTGCCAGGCCTTTTTTATTTGTTCTAAAGGAAAAGTATAATTTTTGGCCCATAGATAACTGTCTAGCTGCAGCGCCTAGCCCCTCGAGTCATAAGCCACTCCAGAATTGAAGGCAAAGAGCGCCTTCTATTCTGGAGCGTCTTATGCTGTTCGGGGCTGACCAAGGCGCTTCCGCTTTTTTTTATTAAATTGTGTGTTTTGCTTAGGACAAGCGCGGAAACAGCTTGGTCGAATGAACAATATAATAAAACAGATGGGAAAGGAGGTGGGAAGGTATGACTGAAGAGGGGCAGGGAAAACAGTGGTATTTCCACTTTAATGGAAGAGACCTTTCCAGCGGTTCTTCGGGGCTTAGTGAAAATGAAGTTAAAGCCATTAATGAAGCGATGGAAAAGGTTGAAGGTAGTTTAAACCGGCTATTTGCCAATTTGGCGTCAAGTGTGAAAAACGCCGTCGGTGATCTGGGGGTCGACCCCCTTCATAGTCTCAGTCCCGCTCAACTTGAACAGTTGAAGACTCGCCTGCCAAAGATGAAAACATCTAGCAAAGATGGCCATTTCAGGTTGGAAATGAATGATGAGGTCGTAATGGAATTAAAGTTACCGAAAATCAGAAACGATGAATAATTCATCGGCTGAATATATTTAAAATGAGGAAAAGGAGTGGATAGTATGTTGTCAAGACGATGGGGAAACGTGTCAAATAGCTCTTGTGGAAGATCAGATGCTTCAGAGGGGGGTGAAAATATGGCATTCAACACCGGGAACTACTCCAATAAAAAGGTGGAATCCAAAGCGGGGGATATCAATGTAAAAGTAGGCGACCATTCAGACCCGATCATCGTTATTGTTCCAATCCTGAACGGCGCGACTATTGACGTGCTGAGCAACCCGCAGTTAATTGCCGGCGCCATCACCGGGTTCAATGATAATGAAGTAGAAGTAGACGTAGAAGTAGACGTAGAGGTTTAATTACAATCCTTAAGAAAGATGCCAGGCTGTATATCATTCAGTCTGGTGCCCCTTACATATCTGTCCCCTGTCAGGCGGGTTTGACCGTTGTGGGACTAGGACCCTTATATAGGCAGAGGGGAAAGTGCCCATTTACCGCCTAATTTGTGTGAAATCGGGCTATTGTCCAGTACCCAAAAAGCCTTTCCAAAATATCTTATAGTGTAAATAACTAATTAGATAAAAGGAGGCAAAAAATATGGGTTGTGGAAATAAAGGCGGATCAGCAAAAGGCGGATGTGTGTGTGAAGTTGTCCGCGCAGTACTAGATATCCAGGAAAGTGTGACAGATAATTGCGAATGTCCATCAAATTGCTTTTTGGAGCCACTAGGTGCAATAAGCCCTTCAAAGCATAGAAAACAGCCAAACACACGCGTGCTTGTTCTGAAAAATTCCGATGGTTCCCCGTTCCATGCTTTTTTCAAAGGCTGCCCGGATGCTTGTGTATCGATATTCTTCCGTGTCGAGGAAGTTTTTGATAACTGCTGTGCAACATTACGCGTTCTTAGGCCGCTTAAGGAAGGTCCGGGAAATAAATTGTTCCCAGTCGACCTGACTGGCGACTTCAAAGATAAATGCTGCATTGACTTAAATGCAGTGTGCAAGGTTGATGAATTCGAGGCGACAAATGACTGCATCACGGTTGACCTTTCCTGCTTCTGTGCCGTCCAGTGCATAGAGGACGTAGAATTAGACGACATTTGCTAAGCGATGTGCAGAGTGAATGGCCCCCCTATAAACAGACCTAGTCTTTTTATAGGGGGATTTTTTTAAAAATTGAAACTCAATTGAATCCTAACATGCGTATTTCCTGAATATCATCCTTGGCAAGGACAGCTGTAGAGCCATTGCGCAGTTTAATTTCAATTGATTCTTCTCCATTGCTTTCCAAAACCCCGATATAAGTGGTTTCAGGGGTGATGTATAAGCAAGATACAGGGGATAACTGCTCTGGGAAATTCTCCAGGTACAGAAGCTTTTCATGGATTTCCAGGTCTTTGAAATTTTTTGTCCGGCGAAAAGAATATTTGTGTCTCCGTCTCGTATCAAACGGGGATGGGTTCTCTTCAGGTTTCTGCTCATCACCTTCAAGGCTGAAAGTACCTTCTTCTTCAAGTTCCTTATCCATGACCTTTTGCATCGGGATACTCCCTGTATTTCCTTCAGTAATGGCCGACTGGACGCCAGCTTCCAATTCTGAAGGAGAGGCTTCTTCCCCAAGATGGATTTTATCTTTTTTGGTATTTTTAATCGTATAGACTTCCTGCATGATTACGGATGGAAATTGGATCCGGGGCTGGTCGATATATAACAGCGGCCGATGATTCATTTTTTTATTTGTCAAAAATATCCCTCCCAACTTTGTTTTTCATTTTAATTTATGCATGTAAAACAAAGGAGTGATGATATGTTTTCTGGTTTTGGGATGGAAATGATCCTGATTTTCGGTCTGGCTTCGTTCCGTCTGACAAGGCTGATTGTGTTCGACAAGATTACAGAATGGCTTCGTTCACCGTTTTTTGAGGAACTGATTGAGGAGGGAGAAATCTATCTTGTCCCCCAAAAAAGCGGGGTTAGGAGATGGATCGGCGAACTGTTAAGCTGTTACTGGTGCACGGGAATCTGGACCAGTGCTATATTACTGGCAGTTTACGTCTTTATTCCAGCCTTTGGTCTTCCTGTTATTTTAGGTTTGGCTATTGCAGCAGTGGGAAGCATCATTGAGTCATTCATTACAAAAGGGCTGGGAGATTGAACAGGCAAACCATGCTTGCCTTGCATAGTATATAGCAACGGTAAAGGAGGCAATAAAATGAATAGTAAACGCAATAGCAATGAGGAAGAGCAAACTTCAAGGAGGCGGAAAAAAGGCTGCGGATGCGGCTCTTTAAAAAAGAAAAAAAATGTACCAAAGAAAAAGCTGTCTCGCTAAAGAGGCAGCTTTCTTCATTTCACAAGGTGCCCAATTGATTCTTCCTTCTTTCCCCAAGCCAGGGCTTCAGCCATTTCTAATAATTGGAAGGCAGTTCTCCTGTTTCGCCTGTCATAATTCATTCCCTTATCGTGGAAAATATTCAGAGGAAGAATCCAAGTCAACTACATGGGAAGGGAAGAAGCATGAGACAATTTCAAATCCTTTTAGCATTATTTGCGCTCCTGGTTGCCGGCTTTACCATTACTGGCTGCAATCAAGGGAAAACAACAAGGGAAAGCAGGGTTTCAATGATTCAGAGCGTAAACCCTGAGCCGGCAGCGGTTAGAAGAAACAGCGGTAAAGACCATGAATTGGCGGAAAAAATCAAGAAGGAAGTACAGGCTGTTCCTGCTATTTATGACGTTGCCGTGATCAAGGGGAAACGAGAGGTTCTGGTAGCTTATAAGGTAAAGCATATGCAGCGATTCCATATGAAAAGGATTGAAAAGGAAATCAAGGAAAAGCTGGAAAAAAAATATCCCAAGGAAACGTTTATCGTTTCAAGTGACTTTAAAATTTTCATTGAAGTGCTTGAATTGAAAAAACGAATGAAGGATAAGGATTATTCAGAAAAGGATAGCGAAGAGCGGCTGCAGAAGATTATTCAATTTAAAAAAGAACTTACATAAGGAAGGAGCGGCGGAAATGGGAAAGAAAAAAATGACCCCCGAACAGGAACAGTACAAAAAATTGGAACAGAAGCATGAGTTAAAAAGGCCGGTGCTCAAAAACTGCCTCAAAGCCTTCCTTGTAGGAGGAACCATCTGTTTGATCGGACAGGCAGTTTCCTATTTTTATATGTACTTCTTTCATTTTACAGAACAGACGGCAGGTAATCCTACAGTAGCCACGATGATATTTTTTTCAATGCTTTTGACCGGATTTGGCGTTTATGACCATATTGGACAGTTCGCGGGAGCCGGCAGTGCTGTGCCTATTACCGGATTTGGGAATTCAGTTATTTCCGCAGCAATTGAGCATCGAACCGAAGGCTTTGTGCTTGGAGTTGGCGGAAATATGTTCAAATTGGCCGGATCGGTCATATTATTTGGGGTATTTTCAGCATTTGCCGTGGCCTTAATCAAAACTTTGCTGATCATGTGGGGGGTCCTGTAAATGCTGGACAATGGTAAGATGCAACTTGGAGATGAAGGAGGTTCTTCGATATGCTGAAAGGAAAGCAATCATGGGTTTTTCATAATTCCCCTGTCATTGAAGCATCCGCAGCAGCAGGGGGTCCGTTTGAGGCAAAGGGCAAAGTGGCAAAAGACTTTGACATCCTGCATGACGACTTGTGGATGGGGCAGGACTCCTATGAGAAGGCTCATACACTGCTGCTCGAAGAAGCCATCAGTACTGCCGTTAAAAAAGCCGGCTTAACGAGACAGGATATGCAATTCATGCTTGCAGGCGATCTTATTAATCAGATTACGCCTTCAAGTTTTGCAGCCCGGACCCTGGGAATCCCATATTTCGGCTTATTTGGTGCATGCTCCACTTCAATGGAGGGTCTGGCCCTGGCTTCATTCATCATTAACTATGGCGGTGCACGTAAAGTAGTTACTGGTGCATCCAGTCATAATGCTGCAGTGGAAAAGCAGTTTAGGTATCCAACAGAGTACGGGGGGCAGAAGCCGCCGACTGCACAATGGACGGTAACCGGCGCAGGCGCAGCGGTACTGACGGACTGCAAAGAGAAGCAGGGGAAGCTGGTGACTAAGTCTGCTACGATTGGCAAAGTAATCGATATGGGACTATCCGACCCATTCAATATGGGAGGAGCGATGGCACCGGCAGCTGCGGATACAATCGTTGCCCACTTTAAGGATTTGCAAGTTGAACCCTCTTATTATGATTTGATTGTGACAGGCGACCTTGGGAAAATTGGACAGTCTGCTACAGTTGAGCTGCTTCAAAAAGAAGGGTTGGAGATGGACACGAAAAGTTTCAAAGATTGCGGACTAATGATTTATCAGGATGACCAGCCGGTCCAGTCAGGTGGCAGCGGAGCTGGATGTTCTGCTACCGTATTGTACGGTCATCTGCTAAATGAAATGAAAAAGGGAAAATATAAACGGATCCTGGTGGTTGCTACTGGTGCTTTATTGTCACCATTAAGCTTCCAGCAAAAAGAAAGCATTCCTTGTATTGCCCATGCTGTTTCAATTGAGGTTCATCCTTAAAGGCATATTTTTCCCATGAAAGAAAAGAGAGGAGGATTCAATTTGTTAGCCATGTTCTTCTGGGCTTTTATAATAGGCGGATTAATTTGTGTGGTTGGCCAGTTAATGTTCGATGTAGGTAGAATGACGCCAGGACACACAATGAGTACGCTTGTGGTCGTTGGTGCCATTTTAGGCGGTTTTGGCGTATATGAGCCATTAATTGATTTCGCGGGTGCAGGTGCTACCATCCCGATTACGAGCTTTGGCAATTCACTTGTGAATGGAGCACTTCAGGAAGCAGACCAGCATGGCCTTGTCGGTGTGCTGACCGGAATGTTCGAAATCACCAGTTCAGGTATTTCCGCTGCCGTGGTTTTTTCTTTTATAGGTGCTTTGCTGTTCAAGTCAAAAGGCTGATGTTGCCCATCAAAAACTTTAACAAGGCTGGGAGCTTGCCCATACACTTCATGCGCACCTTACATATATTGCTTGTGAGGTAAATAAAAAAGTGAGGTGACTGTGAATGGGCTTCGGTTGCGGCTGGGGCGGCGGCTACGGCTACGGTGGCGGCGGTTTTTACGGAGGTTCAACTTTCGTACTGATCGTTGTATTGTTCATCTTGTTGATTATCGTAGGTGCCAGCTTCTATTAATAGGAAAGGTTTTTGGAGAAAGGAACCGTCCCGGGTGGGGCGGTTTCTTTAGTTTTTCAGTTTTTTGAATTTTTAGAATTGTGGTTGAAAAATTCGAAGAAACAAGTATACTTATATTGTGGGCGCATACTGACTGGTTAGTTTAAGTTGGAGTTGGCAATGTGCAATTGTAAGCGCGTACATATTGGTTGGCGGCTTTGCTTTGCCCAATCCGAAGCATGACACATAGAAAAAGGCGGGAGGAAACCTGAATGAGTAAAAAAAGCTGGCTTGCGCATTATCCCGGAAACGTTGCAAAGGACCTGGAAATCCCGGGAAAGTCTTTGCCTGAAATGCTGCGTGAAACAACTGACCGATATCCTGGCAACCATGCCTTGTCCTTCTTCGGGAGGAAATTGACTTATCGTGAACTCTTGGGTGCGGCTACGGCTTTCGCTGCGGCATTGCAGAACAGCGGTGTGCGAAAAGGAGACAGGGTTGCCATCATGCTCCCAAACTGCCCTCAGTACGTTATAGCCTACTATGGGATTCTTTCTGCAGGGGGAATTGTTACACAGATCAACCCCATGCTTGTCGAGCGGGAAATGGACCATATTCTTAACGATTCCGGGGCGGAGACCATCATTGTCTTTGATGCGCTTTATCCAAAGCTGAAGAACGTACAGGGCAATACAAAAGTCAAAACGGTCGTAGCGGTGAGCCTGCAGCCTTCCGGGCAAAGCTTTGGATCGGATTTTACATTTGAAAGCTTCATGGCTAGCGCTTCGTCACCTTTTACCCCGGTCAAAATCGAGCCGGAACACGATGTCGCCATTCTCCAATATACTGGGGGAACTACAGGCCGTTCCAAAGGGGCCATGCTGACGCACCGCAATATCTTTGCCAATGTCGTTCAGTCCTATGAATTTTTCAAAGATGAGATGAAAATCGGACAGGAAAAGTTCCTGACCGTCATTCCGCTTTTCCATGTCTTTGGAATGACCTCCTGCATGAATCTATCCATCTTCACAGCGTCTCAATCCATCATGCTGCCCAGATTCGACCTTGAAGAGGTCCTCAATACAATTAAACAGGAACAGCCATCCATATTCCCTGGTGTTCCTACCATGTATGTGGCTATTACCAACCACCCTAACGCAGAGCAATATGGCATCGACAGCATTAAAACTTGCAATAGCGGAAGTGCGCCCATGCCTGTTGAGTTGCTTAAGGAGTTTGAAGGAAAAACAGGCTCCAAAATCCTTGAAGGATATGGTTTATCAGAAGCGTCTCCAACGACTCACTGCAATCCGCATTTTGCTGAACGGAAACCTGGAAGCGTCGGGATTGGCCTCCCTTCTACCGATTACAAAATCGTGGATCTTGGTGATGGCGTGACAGAGGTTTCCGAAGGCGGGCTAGGCGAAGTGATTATCAAGGGCCCTCAAGTAATGAAAGGCTACTGGAATATGCCGGAAGAAACGGCAATGACACTAAGGGACGGCTGGCTGTATACAGGTGATATCGGCCGTATGGATGAAGATGGCTATCTCTACATTGTGGACAGGAAGAAAGATATGATCATCGCAAGCGGCTATAATATCTATCCTCGGGATGTGGAAGAGGTGTTATACGAACATCCTTCCGTTCAGGAAGCCGTCGTGATTGGAGTGCCGGATCCTTATCGGGGGGAGACCGTTAAGGCTGTTATTGTGCTTAAGGCCGGAAAAGAGGCAACTGAGGAGGAAATCATTCTATACTGCAAAGAAAATATGGCTGCCTACCGTGTCCCAGCCATCGTCGAGTTTAGAAGTGAACTTCCAAAAACTGCAGTTGGCAAAATCCTGCGGAGAGCTTTAAGGGGAGAAGTTAAGAGTCAATAAAGTCTCGCTGTATACCCAATGTCTTTTTTTGATTCCTATGGGGCGAATGCTGTTGTGGTATAATTTCTTCAGATACCGAAGATTGTGAGGCTATGTGAAGTGAAAGAAAAGATTACTCAGCAAAGCATTCGCCTGTTTGAAAAGAAAGGCTTCAGCGAGACTTCCATCCAGGATATTGTGGACTCCCTTGGGGTGACCAAGGGGACATTCTATTATTATTTTTCCAGCAAAGAAGAATTATTGATGGATATCCACTATAGATATATCTATGACCTTGTGGAAAATCAGCAAAGAATTATCGACAGCGGCCAACAAGGCTGCAAAGATAAGCTTGCCGAGATAGTCCATATGTTGATCGACAATATAGATGAACAGGGTGCAAGCGCAAAGATTTTTTTCAGGGAAATGAAAAACCTGAATAAGGAGCATCTTGAAAAAATCATCCCATTGCGGGACCAGTTCAGACTCAATATTGAGAAACTGATCAAAGAAGGCATCGACCAAGGGGAACTCAAGAATCATTTGAATCCGCCGATCGTTGCTCTGGGCATACTGGGTATTACCAACTGGAGCTATCAGTGGTTCAATCCATCAGGAGACCTTTCCTCCAGGGAGGTTTCGGATATGTTTGTTGACATGATCTTGAATGGGATTGCAGCAGAATGACAGCCAGCACGGAAGAAAGCATCTTCTTCCGTTCATTTTTACAGTTTGCATACCAACTGGTCAGTATTTAAAATTTAATTGTACACAATAAAGCAATTTGTGAAAGGGGAGAGCCTATGCGTCAGCAAATAAGTGTGGATACGATTCCAGTTCGCCAGGGGGAGGAGCTGGATGCCATCACTCTTGAATGGTTTCTAAGGAAAAACATTGATGGATTGCCAGACGATTCTTTGGAAATCAGGCAATTTTCTGCAGGCCATTCCAACTTGACCTACCAGTTGAGGATGGGGAATTGGGAAGCCGTACTGCGAAGGCCGCCTCTCGGACCAGTGGCACCAAAAGCTCATGATATGGAGCGGGAATTCAAGATCATTTCCGAGATAAACCCGCTCTTTTCGGCAGCACCCACGCCAATTCTGTTTTCGGATGACACCACTATCGTCGGAAGTCCGTTTCAGTTGATGGAGAGAAAGCATGGCCTTGTTTTGGATACCTCTTTCCCGGCGTCTGTTCAGCCAACTGAGGATATATGCAGGAAGATATCAGAAATTATGGTTGACCGGCTTGTCGAACTTCACTCAATCGATTACAGAAAGACAAGGCTGGGGGAAATTTCAAAACCGGCAGGATTTATGGAAAGACAGGTTCACGGCTGGATTGGCCGTTATGAACGGGCCAAGACCGATGAGATTAAAGATGCAGGAATTCTTATGACGTACCTGGCGAAAAATGTGCCAACCCATCACGAAGCTGCGATTATCCATTATGACTATAAACTGAACAATGCGATGTTTAGTGAAGACTTTACAGAGATGAATGGATTGTTCGATTGGGAAATGGCAACTGTCGGCGACCCACTGGCCGATCTTGGTGTTGCAATGGGATATTGGCAGGAGGCAGGGGATCCCGAACTTCTGATAAAAAGCTTCAGTAAACCGACGGTCACCATTATGCCAGGCTTTATGAAGAGGGATGAATTTATTGAACGATATGCCAGGAAGAGCGGCCGGGACATCACCAGCATGAACTTTTACTTAACCTTTGCCTATTTCAAACTGGCTGTTATCCTTCAGCAAATTTATTTCCGCTACAGAATGGGCCAGACAAAGGATGAGCGGTTCGCCCACTTTAATCATACAGTCCGGAACCTGATTAGCTATGGGGCGGAGACTGCATTCAGGGCTTAGAAGATATCAGGTCATGGTGCTGGAAAATGGAAACCATAGAATGTGCAGGAGCGTGGTTTGTTTAACATATTCTGATCAGGGGGGAGATTATCAGATGACAAGATTTGCAGACTGTGTTGCCGTTGTGACGGGTGCTGGCAGCGGGATTGGCAAAGCTGCCGCCGCCCGCCTTGCCAGCGAAGGGGCCAAAGTAATTTTGGTAGGAAGAACAAGGTCCAGGCTGGAAGAAGCAGCGCGAAACATCAATTCGACCCGAAAATTGCCGGCCGCTGAGGTTTTTCCAGCCGATGTGACGGACGAGGAGGACTTGAAAGAACTTGCCCAGCATATTGAGGAGCATTATGGCGACCTGCATATTTTAATTAACAATGCCGGCGGTTCAAGCCACTCCAAAATCCTTGAAACAGAAGCAAGGGAATGGGACCGGATTCAGGAAGTCAACCTCAAAAGTGTGTTCCTTACAGCCAAAATCCTTGGGAAAGTGATGATCCAGGGTGCAGAACGGAACAGGGTGGAAGATAATCGCGCCATTGTCAATGTCGCTTCCCTGTCAGGGCATCAGGCTGGCGCCCATATTCCGCACTATAGTGCAGCCAAGGCTGGAGTCCTCAACCTGACAAGGTCGCTTGCCCTTGAACTTGCCCAGCATGGGATCCGGGTAAACTCTGTTTCGCCAGGTTTTATAGAAACCCCGCTAACGGAGCAGGGGCTCCAAAATGAAAAATTTGTAAAGGCGATTGAGCGCAACACAGCGCTCCGCAGGGTTGGCAAGGCTGAAGAGATCGCAAGTATAATCGCTTTTATTGCTTCAAGCGAAGCCTCCTATATGACAGGTTCTGATGTTCTTGCTGATGGCGGCTGGCTTATTAAATAGGATTCGAAAGGGGATAGAAAGTATGAGTGGAGAACATTTATTAGTCAACAGACACGGGTCGGTGCTGGTCCTAACCCTGAACCGTCCGGAAAGGCTGAACGCCTTCAGCCCGGAAATGATTCTTGGGCTAACAAATACATTAAAAGAGGCACAGACCGACCCTGAGGTAAAAGTAATCGTTCTTGCCGGTGCAGGGAGGTCATTCAGCGCTGGCGGCGATGTGAAAACCATGGGGGAAAATAGTCCGGTTAAAATATATGAACATATCGGAAGGCTTAACAACCTGATTTTGACCATGAAAGACACAGAAAAGCCTATTATTGCTGTTGTACACGGGTTTGCGGCAGGGGCGGGTGTCAATCTTGCCCTCGCATGTGATTTGATTATCGCGGCTGAAGACAGCAAATTCGCCTTAAGCTTTTCACAGGTAGGGCTCGTTTCAGACGGAGGCGGCTCTTATTTCCTTCCGCGCCTTATCGGCCCTCATCTCGCAAAGCAGTTCTTCTTCAGTGCAGAGCCGATCCCGGCAGCAAGGTTACATCAACTAGGGGTCATTAATCAGCTGGTGTCAGCAGAAAACCTCGAGGAAGAGGCGCTGAAATTTGCGAAAAGGCTATCTTATGGACCGGGCATGGCTTACGGAATGATCAAGAAGCTGGTGGACCATTCCTTAACCGCAACTCTTGAAGAAATCCTTGAACAGGAGCGCATTACACAGACAATGATGATCGCCTCCGAGGACCATCAGGAAGGGGTTTCAGCATTCAAGGAGAAAAGGAAACCTGTTTTTACAGGAAAATAGCGGGGAGAGATGGCCATGAAGGCGATTCAGTTAAAGGAATATGGGGGCCCGGAAGTATTAAATCTAGTTGAGGCCGAACGCCCTGTGCCCACAGGTAGGCAGGTATTGATTGAAGTAAAGGCTGTAGGAGTTAATTATGCAGATACGGCTCGCAGGGAGGGGCAATATGTAATCCCTACGCCGCTCCCTTTTACACCGGGTGCAGAGGTTGCCGGAATTGTCGCGGAAGTGGGTAACGAGGTCACGAATATTAAGCCGGGGACACGCGTTGTAACCCTTATAGAGTCCGGGGGGTATGCAGAATTTGTGCTCGCCGATGAGCGGGGACTGATCCCGCTTCCCGGCCAGATTGATTTTAAAACAGCAGCGGCGTTGCCGCTTCAAGGTTTAAGCGCATACCATGTACTTAAAACGATGGGCAGGCTTGAACAGGGAGAGACCGTTCTTGTCCATGCAGCAGCAGGGGGCGTTGGAACGATTGCTGTTCAGCTTGCAAAAATCTTCGGGGCCGGAAAAGTTATCGCAACGGCAAGCACAGAAGAAAAGCTGGGGCTGGCCAGAGAAATGGGCGCCGATGTGCTGGTCAACTACTCGGAGGCAGGATGGGAACAAAAAGTGCTGGAGGCTACTGGGGGCAAAGGGGTCGATGTTGCTCTTGAAATGGCAGGCGGGGATATTTTTTACAAGACATTAAAGTGCCTTGCTGCATTCGGCAGACTGGTCATCTATGGCGTTGCCAGCGGTGAACAAAGCAAGTTCAATCCTTCTTCCTTAATGGCAAAGAACCAGTCGGTCATCGGTTTTTTCCTTCCGCAGATCATGAGGCGGCAGGACTTGCTTGCTTCGAGTACCAGAGAACTGTTCCAATATGTTGGGGAAGGCAGGCTTAAATTAACAATTGGCGGTGTGTATCCGCTTGAAGAGGCTGGGGAGGTACACAGGATGCTTCAGGGCCGTCAAACAATCGGAAAGCTGATTCTTGAACCCACCGGGCAAAAGAAGTAGCGGCCTGCGTGGAAAGAACACCAATGCAGCACAGAAAGACTTTCAACAAAAGAGCCAACAAGGAGACAATTCCTTTTGGCTCTTTTGTTTTCACCATTTTTCACCCCTTTCATAGTATAAGAGTAGTTCAAGAAGGGGCGTGATTTAATATGGATAACCAATTCTTTAAAAATATTGAAAAGAAAACGGGCGTAAATATGAAGGATATTTTCGACCTGGCCAACTCCCTGCAAAATGCCAACTTTAAGGATGCGCAGACTGTCCGCGGAGTCATCCGCCGTGTATCACAAATAGCCAATAAACCTGTTTCAAAAGATATGGAAGATAAAATTGTCGAATCGATTGTCAAGGATGGAAAGCAGCTTGATTTTAACCAGATATCAAAAATGATCAATAAAAAGTAAGCAAAAAGCCTGGATTTCATTCCAGGCTTTTTGCTTATCCGTGTTGAAATGCCTGCTGATAATTAGCATTTCTTATTGAATCTTCGGCAGCTGGGTCAGGAAACGCGATGGATGGGCTTTTCTGCCCCTCCTGTAGATGGGGACAGAGATAAAAAGCTGTTCCATGGCCCTGGTGACAGCGACATATAGCAGGCGCCGTTCCTCTTCAAGCGGAAGAAGATCGCCGTTTCGTGCCGAATCCAATGCGTAATCATGCGGCAGGCTGCCATCCACTGCTCCAAGGACATATACGTATTTATATTCAAGGCCTTTTGAACGATGGATGGTACTCAAGATAACCGCATCGTCATGCCTCTTTCCAAGTACCTTGATTTCTTTGTTCATTGCCGTCATGTGGTCGGCGTGATCGATCAGCTCTGAGATATTTTTAAACTTCCTCGCAGCAACCCTCAAGTCCCGAATATCGTCCGATCCCTTTTCCATTTTGTTGCCTTCGCTTCCCCGCTTTTTAATGAAGTCCTGATAACCCAGTTCTTTTTCAACTCGTTCAATGGCAGCCAGTGGAGATAGCATGGCGAGTGAACGCACCATGGGAACGAGCTTTTTTAGCTTTTGTTCCTGGAAGGCGAACCCTGTTTTTACATGTGATAATGCTTCAAGCATTGAGCAGTCCTTCAAAATGCTTTCCGCCTGGAGGTCTCGAAAAACGGATTGTTTTAGAAAAAGGGATGGAAGAATGCTGCGGACTGCCTCGGAATCATCTTCATTAATAGCGAGGCGGAAATAGGCGAGTAGGCCGCGCACCATAAACCGCTCATAAAATGACTCGTTATCCTGTTCGAGTTTAAACGGCAGGCTGGATGACGCCAGCCTTTCAAACATAGCCCTGCTGCCCGTATTGGTCCTGAAAAGAATGGCAAAATGACTTGGCTTGGCCCCCTGTTCAATTTTCTCCTGGAGATCAGTCAAGATCATGGTTGCTTCTTCTTCTTCATCAAAAGGATAGAAAAGCATTGGCTTTATTTCATGGGAATACTGGGCCTTCATTTCTTTCTGATGCCGCTTTGTATTCCCGGCAATAATCGAATTGGCTGTTTCGACAATTTCATGGGGAGAGCGGTAATTTTGATTAAGTGTCACCACTTCGGCACCGGGAAAGTCCCGTTCGAATTCAAGAAGGTAGGAGGGATCGCTTCCCCTGAATGCATAGATTGACTGGTCGTCATCCCCAACGGCGCACACGTTGTTCGTCCGCGCCGAAAGCATTTTAATAAGTTCATATTGTACTTTGTTAATATCCTGAAACTCATCAATTAAAAAGTAGGTAAAACGATTTTGATAGCTTTCAAGCAACTGGGGTTCGTCAACAAACAGGCTATGGCAGCCAAGCAGCATGTCATCGAAATCAAACAGGCCACTCCTGTCCTTAGTTTCTTCATAGTGCTGGTACAGCAGGGCCGTTTTTTCTTCCCAGGAGCTTTGAGGCTTTACCCCTTTTGGCAGGATCATGGAATTTTTCCACAGACCAATTTGCTGAAGGGCTAGGTCATAGGCAAACTCTTTTTCATCGAGGCTCAGGGTTCGTCCTGCATCTTTCACGATTTGTTCCCGCTGCCAGTCTTTTTTAAGCAAATGCTCCCCCGACCATTTATCACGGTTATGGTGCAGCAGGATTTTGTAGAAGATGCTGTGAAAGGTTCCGGAAACGATTCTTTGTGCTTCGTCCTGGTAAACCCCGGGATAGCCAATCAGGCGCTTTTTCATTTCGCCTGCGGCCTTGGCGGTAAAGGTGACGAGCATCATGCTATTTGCAGGTACTTTAAGCTGTTTCAGGATATACGCTGTCCTTGCTGTGAGGACACGGGTTTTGCCGCTGCCCGCTCCAGCCAGAATCAAAAGGGGTCCCTCTGTATGAGTAACGGCTGTCTGCTGATTGGAATCAAAAGAAATTCCTGCATCCTTAAGCTTTTCGATATAGGAGTCCTGCTTCTCTGAAGAAAGAACGGGCTTTTTTGTGAAGGGGCGTTTTATTCTTAAAGCTTGTGAAGGTTTATAGGCAACTTCTTTTTCCTCGGCAGTAATCCCCCGAGCTGTTGGCAGCCTGAAGCCCCCCCATTCCGTATGTTCAGGATGTTCCTCTGCTGCATCTTGGATGGGTAGGTCACTGCAGGCTGCCGCTTTTGACAGATGGTGATAAAAGTGGGGGCGATTATGGATTCCAAGATATAAACGCACTGGGGCTCCGCAAACAGGGCAGCTGAGAAGGCCCTTCTTTCCATCCTCATATAGCTTTTGAAAGTCCTCCCGCCTGATCCCCGGCAGATTAATTATCTTTTCTTTATAGTAGGCTGTCTGCATGGTTGATTCCCTCATTTTCCGAACAAAATTGCACAAGTTCTATCATATCAGAAGGACTGTCTTATTAAAAAGGGGAAAATATGCTCAGCCAGAAGAAAAGGGAGGATACTGAAACAGCCTCTTCTGTTCCCTTGGTGTGTACCAAGAGGCAGAAGAGGCTGCTTGAAGGGAATGTCTATTGAATTTTTTTCACCATTGTTTTATGAGGTATGCCGGCATCAAGGAATTCTTCTGAAATCACTTCATAACCCAGCTTTCCGTAAAAAGG
Organism: Mesobacillus campisalis; assembly: GCF_000986785.1. GTDB lineage: Bacteria > Bacillota > Bacilli > Bacillales > Cytobacillaceae > Mesobacillus_B > Mesobacillus_B campisalis. The sequence continues at coordinate 85,530 of NZ_LAYY01000019.1, forward strand.
AATAGCATGGGTCTGGGCATTCAGCTTCAGCTTTTCCATTCCTTTCTCACGGGCGTAATCTTCAATTTTCTCCATAATGGCCATCCCCGCTCCAGTGCCGCGCTGCTGTTGTAGTACACAGATCCGCTCCACTTTGCCATAACCATCGACTACCCGGAAGCGGCCTGCACCGCTAGGCTCGCCATTGACATAAAGGACAAAATGAGCGCTTTCCTCTTCATGATGGTCAATCTCTTCTTCAACGGGAACATTTTGCTCCCCAACAAAAACTGTTTTCCTGACCGAAAATGCATCGGCCAGTTCTTTTTCATTCTGAACTAGTTTTACTTCCACAGGGCTTTATTCCTTTCCAAGTCGAAATGTTTCGTACACTGTCCAAGAGCCGTTCTCCAATTGGTAAAGAAGATGGATCCGGTCAGCACTTTCTTCAAAACCTATCTTACTCATTCGCAGTGAACCGTACACATCAGAGTGTTCGTCATCCGATAGATTTTGACCAATTGTAATATGGGGGACAAAATTATAATCCAGTCCACCTTCAAAATTCATTTTGAGTTTTTTATGCAGCCTTTCGAGTTCCTCGGAGGGCTCTACCTTCAAATAGATTACATTATTTACGGGTGAAAAAGAACTGAATTTGGAGATATGGAGCTGGACGGGGCTGAACTCCCTGGCAATTTCCCCAATTGTGCCGGCAATATTGCGAATTTCCTCTTCAGTCGCCTCGAATGCCGCCTTAAGTGTGATATGCGGCGGGATTAATGCGTAGTTCGGATCATACCGTTTCCTGAAGGAGTTGGCATAATCCTGAATTTTTTTTGACGGGAACATTACAACACCGAATTTCATACGATTACCTCCACTTTGAAAGACTATCTATTTTTAGCTTTTCCATTGGCAGACGGCTTTATATTCAGGAGTTTATTTTTAATTATAACAAATTTTCAAACAAGAGAATATCATACAACTTACCTGTTATACCGGGAATATTTTTTTTAGGGCTGTTTTCACATCCGGCTGCCAGTGAGTCCAGAAATGCCCTCCCTCAAATTCACTATAATGATACTCCACGTTTTTCTCTTTGAATGTTTTGGAAAGTTCACGGTTTGGAGTTAAAAAATCCTTTGTTTGGTCATCAGTTGTTTTGACCTCTGTTTCTTCACTTCCAACCGTATGGTAGATGTTTAACAGGCATGTATCGTCATACTTGCGAACAGCTTCAAGTACAGACCCGTTTACATAAGGTGACTGCAAGATGACTTTTCCAAAGATGTTTGGATACTCAATTGCTGCCATCAGTGATACTGTTGCAGCCAGAGAATCTCCTATTAAAGCTCTGCCCATGCCCATTTGTAATGTAGGGTATTCCCTGTCAAGATAAGGAACCAGTTCATGGGCCAAAAAACGGATATAGGCCTGGTGTTGTTCTCCCGCCGGGTGGTACTTGCGCCTGCGGTCCTTGACAGATTGATAGGGTACGCCGACAATAATCAAATTCTCAATTTGCCTATTTTTGAGAAGTTCATCAGCAGAACGCCCAATCCTGCCAAACTGAAAATAATCCTTGCCATCCTGGGCAATCAGAACACTGTACTTATAAAGAGGAGAAAAGGAAGCGGGCAGGTAGACAAGCAGTTTCATTTCTTCGTTGAGAGAAAGGCTGTATAGGGAATGCTCATTGATGGTTCCCCTTTGTGAATTCATCATGACTGTCCTCCGTCAACTTAATAAGATTGCAAGTTTTTTACTATTCACAAGAATTTTAACATATAAATAGGGTGAAAGCTGTTTTTGAATGCTGCAACGCCTTAGAGAGCCCATCAGTAGTGAAAATCAACAGTATGAATTGACAAATTTATTAACATGTAGATAAAATATAATAGAGAATCTTTATCTTAAAAAAGGGGGAAATCAAATGAAAAAACGCAAGTTTCTATTGTTCACCATTTTTATGTTGACGCTTTCTATGGTGTTGGCAGCGTGTGGCGGGGGCAATGCGAACGAAGAAGCTGATTCCGGGGATGGCGGCGAGGGAACAACAGAAGATAAGCCTAAATTCATGAGTATCCTGACAGGTGGTACTGGTGGTACATACTTCCCGCTTGGCGGAGCTTTCGCAAACATTGTCTCCGATGCAACTGGTATTGACACAAATGCAGAAACTACTGGTGCTTCTGCTGAAAATATGCAAAGTATTAAAGATAAAAAGGGCGAAATTGCTTTCACCCAAACGGACATTGCTTCTTATGCGACAGAAGGCAAGCTGATGTTTGATGGAAACCCAATTGACAATATCCAGGCAATTGGAACCCTTTATCCGGAAACAATCCAAATTGTAACAACTGAAAAGTCTGGAATCAAATCGGTAGAGGACCTGAAAGGCAAAAGGGTCTCCATTGGGGCCCCAGGTTCAGGAACTGCAGCCAATGCAGAGCAAATCCTTGAAGTTCACGGCTTGACACTCGATGACATCAAAAAGCAGGACTTAAGTTTTGACGAGTCCGTCAACGGAATCAAGGACGGCAATATCGATGCTGCATTTGTTACAGCAGGAACCCCAACGGCTGCTGTCGAAGAGCTTTCTGCTACAGAGACAGTCGTCATTGTTCCGGTCGAGGCTGACAAAGCGGATGAGCTGATCGAAAAGTATCCATATTATACAAAGGATGAAGTGCCATCCGGAGCGTATAAGCTTGGTTCAGCGGTTCCTACAGTAGCTGTCCAGGCAATGCTGGTTGTGGAATCCGGACTTTCCGAGCAGGTTGTCTATGATATCACAAAGTCGATCTTTGAAAACCTTGACAAGGTGCAGCATGCCAAAGCCAAGCAAATCAATCCTGAAAATGCCCTTAATGGTGTAGGAATTGATGTGCATCCAGGAGCACAGAAGTATTTCGACGAAAAGGGAATTAAGCCTGCACAGTAATGATTGAATCATGACCGGACATGGTCCTATAGAGGGACTGTGTTCGGTCAATTCATCTTTTGGAGCAAAATATTCACAGCTCCGGCGGAAACAGGGAGGATGGACCGATAGGACGGTCTATTTTTACTGTGAACTTTTGATCTTCCCGCCCAAAAGATAGGTAAGGCAGGAAAAACAAGGAGTCATATGATATCAATTAAGAATAATAGCAAATTCTTCGTTCTGTTGCTCCTCATTGTTTTATTGTCAACTTTCTCTTTTTTCATTCCTTATAGACAAGCTCTTGTTTTACAACCGTTGGATCAAAATGATTTATTCCTTTTTGTGCCGGCGGAAACAGGGGATACATTCAAAATCAAATATCTGCATTCCATCCATCTTACCAATGTCATCGAGAGTTATCGATTGACAGCGCAGAGGCAAATTCGGCAATATGAGCTGGAATATGAGGATTTTGCCATCGGGATGCCGTCAGAGGCATCAGAAGGTGAGGTCTTTGAAATGAAGGATGGAAAATACTTTTTGAAAAATATGAATAGAGAGTTTGGATCCTTCGTCCTGCGCGTAGGCAAGGTGAGGGCCAATCATACTCTCGTTTATAAAAATAAGCATTATCCGCTGTCAGAGGTCGTTGAACCGGGTACCCGGCTCAAGATACAGGTGGAAAAATTAAGTATTATACAGCAAATGGAAGGAGTGAATATCCTTGACGAAAAATGACGGCACGCTTTCTCAAGAACAACAGCAGGAGCTTTTGGAAAAATTCGATCCAGAAGCCGCAACTAGGAAATTGGAAGGAACCATGGGCTGGGTCGTTTTCTTCGGCCTTCTTGCCTTTTCGCTTTTTCAACTATACACAGCGGTTTTTGGCGTGCTCACTGCGCAATTGCAGCGTTCCATTCACCTAGGGTTTGCGCTTGCTCTTATTTTCCTGTTATTTCCGGCATCCAAAAAGAACCTGAGGAAAAAGAAGGTTGCCTGGTATGACTTGCTCCTTGCCCTGGTCGCGGTGGGGATAGGGGCCTACTGGCCGATGATGATTGACGAGCTTGTCAACCGGGTCGGCCGCCTGACGGACATGGATTTCTATGTTGGACTGGCGGCAATCTTGCTTGTACTGGAAGCGACCAGAAGAACAGTCGGGCTCCCGATTACAATCATTGCTTCACTGTTCCTGGTTTATGCTCTTTATGGGCCTTACATGCCTGGGTTCCTTGCCCATCGCGGACTTGACCTGGACACATTGGTACAGACCATGTTCTTCACTACCGAGGGAATATTAGGTACACCACTCGGAGTTTCCGCGACATTTATCTTTCTGTTTCTTCTCTTTGGTGCCTTTCTTGTTAAAACAGGGGTGGGTCAATATTTCAATGACCTAGCTGTGTCGATTGCCGGCAAAAGAACAGGCGGGCCTGCAAAAGTGGCGATTTTCTCAAGTGCCCTGCAAGGTACCATCAGCGGAAGCTCGGTTGCAAATGTTGTAACTTCAGGTTCCTTTACGATTCCGATGATGAAAAAACTTGGCTACCGCAAAGAATTTGCCGGCGGAGTTGAAGCCGCCGCTTCGACGGGCGGACAACTTATGCCGCCAATCATGGGGGCGGCAGCGTTCCTGATGGTTGAATTCATCGGCGGCGGGATAACCTACTGGGATATCGCCAAAGCAGCGACAATTCCAGCACTGCTTTATTTTACAGGCATCTGGATCATGACCCACTTTGAAGCAAAACGCCTGGGACTTCGCGGGCTAACGGATGAGGAAATGCCGGATAGAAAAGAAGTGCTGAGCAAGATTTACCTTCTTATGCCGATCCTGATTGTAATCATCCTGATGGTAAGCGGGATGAGCATTATGCGTGCGGCGCTGTGGTCGATCCTCTCCACGATTGTCGTTAGTGCGATCCGAAAGGAAACAAGGATTAGCTTTAAGGATGCCATCAACGCCCTTGTTGATGGAGCAAGGACGGCTCTGGGTGTTGCAGCAGCAACTGCCGCGGCAGGAATAATTGTGGGGGTTGTCACAAAAACAGGCCTTGGGCTGAAACTTGCCAATGGATTGCTGGATCTTTCCGGGGGATTGTTAATTCCAACCTTGATGCTGACAATGGTTGCAGCGCTAATCTTGGGAATGGGTTCTCCTACAACAGCGAACTATGTTATTACTTCAACGATTGCGGCTCCGGCTGTTATTTTGTTGGGAGTTCCAGATTTGTCTGCGCATTTGTTTGTGTTCTATTTTGGTATTATTGCGGATATTACGCCTCCGGTCGCACTGGCTGCATTTGCAGCGGCAGGAGTTTCTGGTGGAGAGCCAATCCGGACTGGGATAAACTCAGCCAAACTGGCTATAGCCGCTTTCATTATTCCGTATATGTTCGTACTGTCACCAGAATTGCTGATGATTGATACAACATGGTATTACCTCATTTGGGTAGTGTTCACTGCCATCTGTGGAATGCTGGCGATTGGAGCAGGAATCATAGGTTTCTGGCTCCGTAAATTGCATTGGTATGAAAGGGTAATGGGGCTTGCTGGCGGTCTTATGCTGATTTATCCGGAAGGAATGACAGATATGATCGGCCTTGGAATCTTTATTCTGCTGGTTGTACTGCAGCTGGTGTTTAGGGGAAATGATTCTGTTAAGCCACAACCTGCACGATAACGAAGAGAAGTCCTTTAGGGGGCTTCTTTTTTTATCCTGATTTCTGCCACCGCTTCTTATCAGCTGGGAAGACGGATAAAATGTTATCTGTGTTAAAAAGCCGGGTTTGGTTGCGGAGGAAGCAGTGTGCCCTTAACATCTTGCCTTCCAATTCAAGCGGAAGCACTTTTCTTTGCGTGATCTTGCTGCTGGCATCCAAGTATATCAACTGAACCGGCTGCTTGGCCTCCAGTGCTCTTTTCAGGACTCCATTCACTTTTCATTCCTCCTTTTACGTTTGCCCTTAAACTCATTATACCCGAACACCCGTTCCTTATTCAACAAAAAACAGAATATACGTTCCGTTTTTAACACTCCTTTATAGCTGAATAAACCAAAGGGGAGCTGGTTTAGGAATAGAATTTTAGAAATGAAATAAATTTAATAAAGGCTGTTGACTTTTGCATGAAAACATTATATATTTATATATGTCCTCACCGGGAAATATAAAAATGATTCCGTAGCTCAGCCGGGAGAGCGCTACCTTGACAGGGTAGAGGTCGCTGGTTCGATCCCAGTCGGAATCATCCTTACTGATAAGCCTCGAGCCCTTGGTACACAAGGGGTTGAGGCTTATTTAGTTTTGAAGAAGTCGGGTTGCAAACAGCAAGGTTCTCTTAAATTGCACAAATCCTGCACAAATTGATTTGCTAACTATTTAACATTCTCTCCTCAAACTTATTAGCACTTTGTCTCTGCATTTCTACATTAACATGTGTATAAGTATCAAGAGTAACTTGTACACGAGAATGTCCTAATCTTTCCTGTACAATTTTTGGATTTTCACCCATTGCCATAAGAAAAGTGGCATGCAGGTGTCTTAAATCATGGTAAGATATCTTCGGGACATCTGCTTCCCCCATCAACTTGTGAAACTGACGAAGTAAATTACCTGGATCAATAGGCTTTCCATCAATTGTACAATTAACTAGACCATGATCGAAATATGCTGTACCTAAACGTTCTTTTTGTTTATCTTGTCTTGATTTGTGTTCAAGTAACAGGTTTATTATGTAATTGGAGGTTGCGATTACACGATTAGAACTCTCAGTTTTAACGTCCTTAAAAATAATCCCATTACTTTTGGTTCTTGTTAGGCTGCGCTGAATATGAATCGTTCCTTCATTAAAGTCAATATCTTCCCATTTTAACCCAAGCATTTCTCCACGTCTTATTCCAGTAAATATGGTTGGTACATACTTACTTTCCTCATTTTTTTCCTTAACTTTGGCTATAAATCGTTTAGTTTCTTCTTCATTCCAAAGTCCTGTGATTCTTTTGTTTTTGACAGGTGGTGGTGAAGAATCAGTGACAGGATTAAATTTTACAAGCTTCCACTTTACAGCTTTTTTAAATGCTTGATTTAATAAGGAATGAATTATCTTAATTGAAGCCGGAGCGAGTCCATTGTCTAAACAATCTTCGTAAAATTCATCAATTTGAAACGTATTAATTTCACTGATCTTAAAACGTTCAAAATATGTCAAAATATGTTTGTCCATAAAGTGTTTTCTCGACTCCGCTGTAGTTACTTCGACTCCTCGTCGATACACTCTATCGAACCATTTGTTCATAAAAATGGGGAAATCTTCCTTCGAAGGTTCGAAATATGAACCTTCCGACACCTGGTGTTGAATGCTTATCAAAGCCGCTTTTGCATCCTTTTTATTACGAAAACTTTGATATTTTTGTTTCCTTTCTCCTGTTTTAGGGTGCCTTCCAACATCAACACGAAAGTAGTAATTACCTGTTTTTTCATCTTTTTTAATAGGATCTTTTGTACTCATAATACCTACTCCTTTTTATAGGTTGTAAGTATGTGGTCAACAATCATTATTGACACATACTGAATTAAAAATTCTAATCACTTTGTTAATATCGAAAAAGCACGCAAAAATCACAAGTGATTTTTGCGTGCTTCGCAAATAAAAGATTTTCATCTTGTTTTTATTATAAAAAAGGCAAAATAAAATGGCTATTAGAAGGGAAGGAATTTTAGTATAGAGGTTATTATGATAATTCAATAATTTATTTTTAAAACCCTTTATAGGGAAAAACAAGTCACTTATAATTCAGAGGAGCAAAGATATAGGGGCTATGGGCTAATATGTCAAGCCGATGTGCTGAATTTCAAAGGTCTACTTAAATGAGGGTAAACTCACAAACATCTGGGGTTGCCACACACAATCAATACATGTAGGATGTGTCGCCTAACTGATTTTTTAAGGAGGCGATAACCTTCAATGAAGCTGCGCTTCTCGTGTATCCTATAAAGGATTAATAAAATTGTATTTGATGGGAGCAGTTGCGTCTGAAATTAAATGGGGTTTATAAATGTGACTCGGTTATAGTTGGTTTCAAATAGTGAAGTTGAGGTGAAAACATGGATTTAGAATTTGAAAAATACTTTCAACAAAAGCTAAAGGAAGAGCAAGAAGTTCTTAAAAATCTACCTTATACAAAACAGCAATTACAAGAAATATATCGCCAAACTTATGAATATGAAAAAACAGTTCCTCATTTAGAATTAAAAATGGAATCTCAACTACTTGATTATGAAATAGTGAAATACTACGTTCCTCAAAAGTGGGAGATGCCACGTGAAGAAGGTAAGTTGCTGTATTCGGACAAAGAGTTGCAACGTGTTTTAAAGCTACTCGTTTTTAACCTCGGCATTAAAAAGTCTCTCGACGTTATTCCTCGTGGAATGATTGAACAATATCTTAAAAAGAACCACGAACGATAAAAATTTTGTATTCTTTGGGAACGTAAAATCGAGTTTTAAATTTTTGACTCAATAAACGGGTGCGTTGATCCACTAACATTAACGCTTTTTTTCTGAAATCACCTTTTTAAACAAACCGGGCAGTTTAATTGAGGATAGGAGAGTACAAAAATGAAAAAGAAAATGAACAATTTATTCTTACTTTTAACGGTTACCTTTGTGGTTCAATACAATTAAGCAATTGTGTGTGGAATTAGAGGGGAAGAAAGAAGAGATTTGAGAACCAGGAGCGTGTTAATTCAGAGGTGTGATAAAGTTCTTGGTTATCCAAATGAGAGGACAGTTCGTATGGTAAGATGTAGGTGTATAAGGATGCTTTAAACTGAGGGAGGTGTAGGTATGAAAAGTATTAGTGATGTTAAAAGCATTATTAGTCAATTAATACAAGAGCACTCCTGTAGAGAAATTACACCAGAGACAAAGTATAATGTGTCAGGAATATATATGATTTATATAAACAATTTCCATTCAGATAAAATAGTTCCTATTTATATAGGACAGTCTAAAGATGTGCAGAAGCGGTGTAAGGTTCATCTTAATGAGATTCTCGCTTTGAATAGACTTTCGTATAATAATTACTATAACTATTTCTTTTCAAAGTCAAACTCGTTTTATGAAGGCCGTTTTAAATCCTGTAAAATTTTTAAGTTTATGATAGAGAACAATTGCACCCTTCGGGATGTCCGTATGGTGTTATTGGAACATGTCGAGATACAAGATTTAGATATGAAGGAACAGGAATACATAAAGAGATTAAATGCCTCTTATTACGGATTTAATCAATTGAACTCCTTTCTTGCTTATTTCAAGCTGCGCCGGGAAATCGCACCAGTAAGTGAAGCAGAAGACTTTCTAAGTATAGTCCAGGAGGATATAGAGGGAATCTATTCTTATTATGATTATGGATTTACTCGCTTCAATTTTGAGCATTCATTTCCGAAAAACATTACGTTCTTATTAGAATTGAACGAACAGTTAGGTGATACAACTCTTTTTAAAGAAATTAAATCTGAGGTTGATCGATTAATAAGGCATTATAAACTTGACCATAAGATAAACGAGATTCAAAAAAAAGAGAAAGTTTGGACCCCGTTACATCATCAATACCTTGAAGCCAGAGATGAATATCACCAAGCATTTGCGGTTCTAAGAGATCAAGTGAGGGTGAAATTTAAAGAGCTGAGTTTCTATAGTGAAAATGCTTTTAAGAGTTTCCTGTCCAGTATCATTAAGGATGAAAAAGAGATACATAAGAATGACTTTTTAAAGTATCTGGCCTCTAAACAGTGCGAGTTAGATTTTTATAGCCTGTTTGGTGAGCAGATAGCGGTGGTGAATGAAAAATTAGCAGAAAAGAAAAAGAGAGATACGCTTAGTGATGAGGCATTAGATTCGCTGGATGAAAAAAGAGTGGAATACCAGCACGATAGATATAAAATGATTTTCCCTTCAATCCAATTTGAGCCGTTTTCTCTGGGAGATAGAGTAAGGAACCACCCATTGGAAATTGAGAAAGAGACAAATGCCTGTTACATCCGACTGTTTATCTCAAACAATGGAAGGAGTAGAGGAGAATACCGAAAGGATCCATTCATCATTCGGTTTGATTATTGTTACCTGGACGGTCAAGGCAGAAGGTTTGAAAAACAGTACTACATCGAAAATGAAACGACAATCAACGCTGTATCGGGTATCAAATATATCGAGAAGGATTTTAATAAACCCTTTGTTTTTAATCCGGAAAGGTTTTCTCTCACTGCCGTAATAGAAAGTGAAATCGATAACTCTTTTGTATCTGTCTTGGCTGAATATAAGGAAGGTATTAATGATTTCACACTGAAAGACAAAGAGTTGGTTCAGTTAGAGGTAGTATTTGAGGAACTGCAGCAATTAGTGGATGATGAAACAGTTTATTACCTGGCTAATACTGAATCGTATCGATGCTTAGAAAGAAGTCTTATCAATGAAGATTTACATCGTCACCCAATTGCAGAGAAGCTACTTAAAGTCGGGAAAAGGAGAAAAGGTTCTAAATTAAAAGCTAATAATGGTTCTGAGAAATTAAAGAAAACAGAAAAAGTGAAAGTGGATTCTAAAATAAAGAGAGCAGAAGCTTTTAGAGAAAAGGTGTTAGCAAAGTCTAATAACACCATTGAAGTTTTAAAATATGTTTAAAGAGAAAGTAACCGCTGAATGTAAGGATTGCGGCTATATCTGGAAAATCCGTGGCGATCATTTGCTTGCCCGGCTTTCCTGCCCTGAATGCAGAAGAACTAAAAAGAGGTAAAAACTATGTTTGTAACTACGCCCGCTCCAGGTTACCTTGTTGCCCACTCCCTCTTTTTAGAACATTATTCTATCAAGGTTCAAGGAAACGGTATTATAAATTTAAAATACAATAAAGGACTGTAAATCAAAAAGAGACTGGGTTATCCAGTCTCTTTTGGTTTATTAAATATAGTAAAAGCGTTTATGCCCCTTGTGTCATCGTTACAACAACGTTATATAGAATAGGGAATATAAACAGGTGAACAAGGGATTTGGATTTTTGTGGTAAAGTGGATAGAAAGGCGTGGTTAAGAAACGAGGTGAGAAGAAGTGGAAGTGAGCGACTATTTTCCGTTGATACCGTTATTAGTTGTGGTTGCAATTATTCTTCACAAATCAAAAGCGTTTTCTAATATTGTTAAATATATTGGTTATGGGTACTTCATCGTACTAACGGTGGTATTCATCATAGTAAGAGAGAGAATTAGTTTTCTTTATGAACATCCTCCTATCCCTGATATTTATTGGGAGAAAAATTCAGATTGGTGATTTTGGATTGTTATTGTATTTAGTGCCAACAGCAATCTTATTTCTAATCCTATGCTTTTCTTGGTTCAAAAGAGAGAAAGACTTAAAAGGAAAAACTCTTATGTTTGTTTTCTTTTTAGTTGGATTAGCTTTCCTTTTTGCCTATGATTTCTTTTATAGTATGACTTTGGGATATAGTCCGTAAAATAATCTTCCTCAACTAACAAGGGCTTTGATCCTAGAAGGATTAAGGTACCTTTTTGTTGAATTCGTTATTGAACAAACGGGGCAGGTTAGCTTAAGAAGGATAGCAGCAATAAATGGAGAATACATATGAATTAATTAAGGGGTGATATTATGGAACACGAGTTAAAGGAATTTATTAAAAAGTGTGATATCGCAATAAAACAAGAAGATTTTGATACGCTAATGAATTACTATACGGATGATGCAATCTTGGTTGTGAAACCAGGTATGATTGCACGAGGCAAAGAGGAAATTAAAACAGCGTTTATTAAAATTGCAAAGTATTTCAATAACACTCTTATCCCAACACAAGGGGAAATGATTGTTTTGGAAGCTGGAGACACAGCTCTAGTTTTATCCCAAACCTTTCTTGAAGCCAATAAAAATGACAATGAATTTTCAATGGATAGACGAGCAACATATGTGTTTAAAAAAACTCCACAAGGTCATTGGCTTTGTTCAATAGACAACTCATATGGAACGGATTTAATCAGTAAATAATCAACAATAGTTTCTGAATCATTGTACTTAATCAAACTGGTGCGTTGATCCAAGAAGGATTTCCGCACTTTTTTGTTGAATTCGTTATTAACAAACGGGGCAGTTTAGTTTAATAAGCAAGTCGTAAACGGGTAGTAGGAGGCAAATACTGTGAAGTAACACAAACTTTGTGGAGTGAATTTATTTTTCAAATATCCCTATAAAATTTTTTCTGTAACAGAACAACATAAAACCATGCAAGATGACAAGTAAAATAGCTAACATGAGTAAAGAATGGTCGAGGAATATATGAAGTAAAAGAATGTTGACGATAATTGGCGACAAAATTGAAAGGGCTAGCGGGACAAACCGATTAATTAATAGTAATAAACCACAAATAACCTCTAATGATTTTTCAAAGATAAGTAGATATTGAAACTCAAATAATGCCATTGCTTCAGGACTTGTTGCAATAAAGGGTTCTAAATTTAAAATTACAAAATAACCATTTATACCTGCAATTAGGAATATTAAACCTAAAGAAATCCTAGAGAAAGC
>NZ_LAYY01000020.1 GCF_000986785.1 Mesobacillus campisalis
TTTCCTTAGATTGTCTTCAACTGAGACCTCCTCTGAGGTAGGCCTCCCAGTACTTCCTTTTCCTCTTCGTTCTGTAAGGAACCCTTCTTCCCCAAATTGTTTAAAAGTTTTCCTCCACCTCTTCAGGCAGGATCTAGGTTTTTCCGCCCCGATTATTTCGATTTCAAAACCGTTTTCTATAAATATTTGAGAGGGAGCTTTCCCTTCAAGGTTTTCTTTAACGGCCTTAATTTTGAACGCTGGTGTATAAGCAATTGACCTTTCAGAAACATGGTCAACATTCTCATTGTTCTCCAACAGTTTCATTTGATGTTCATTGAATATTATTTTACTCATTTCGTTCCTCCGTCTATATCCCTGATTTGATTATAAACGGGCTAGGTCATTATAGACACAAAAAACCCGAATAACGGGCTTTTTCAAAGCGTCCATTATTCGGGGTATAGTTCACTTAGGAGCAGGCCGCTTTTGTACCATATTCTTTTATGTAGAGTGCCTATGAAGCTGAAATGGTCCAAACGTTTTTATTCTGATCTGAGCAAATAATCGTACACTTCGCCTGTTTCCGGCACCACGCCGTACCATCCGTATGTTGCCGTATGCCCTTCCCGGGTTTCAGGGTCGTCGATCACCACCTCGTATAGATGAATAACAAAATGGCCTTCCGATGTGTGATGGTCATACTCCACAAAGAAGGTTTCACTAGGTGCCATCCCCGTTATGTCAATCACCCTCTGGACTGCCTCTTCCTTTGTCATACTTGTTTTCTCGTTATCTTTCCGTTCTTCTTCTACCCGCAGGGCCTCTTCCTTACGTTTTTCGCCTTCCTCGATAAGTCTTATTCTCTCTTTTTCAGCAACAGCCTGTTTTCTTATCTCTTCCGCAAACGACCGAATTACATCATGTGCCGCGCCCTGGACCGCCAGAGAGATCGCTTCTTCCGCAAACACTTCAGCCTCCTCGAATTTCCCTTTCCCAAGATGGTCCGCTGCCATTTTTGCCGCTTTTGAAGCAAGTATCAGTTCAGCTGCCTCATCCGTCTCTTTCGCTTCCTGCGCCTTTTCAAAAGAAACGACCGCCTTTTCAAAATCCCCTGATGTGAGTTCCGCCGTTCCTTCCTCCAAATACTGTTCGTACATTCCAGAAGAGCACCCCGCAAGCAGCAGGACAGCGGCAGCCAACAACCACCATCCGCTCTTCCTTGTCCACATTACTCCCACTTCCCCCACTCTCCCGGCTTCAGCGTTTTTAATGATTCATCACCAACAGCATTATCCAGATACAGACTCGGCGGAGGGAATCCAAGCTATTCCGCTCCGTTCCATTTCATTCAGGTCTCTTTTACCATGGAAATTGGAATTGCCTCGCCCCCATTACATTCTATGTTTTTCATGGTCAAGATAGTTCAAAAGGAGGATGAAAAGGGACAATATTAATAGGCGGTAAATGGTACATCAGGGAATAGAGCAGCAGGTAAAAAACAAAGTCCTCTAATATACTCGTTGGATAATAAAATAAGGTTATTCCCTAAATGAAGAAGATAGCTCCCAAAATTCATTTCCAATGCTGTCAATGAGCGCCTGTGCTCTTTTTTCTATCTTGACTGGAAGAGTATCTTTACTAAAATATTGAAGATCAAGGCTTTCGCCATCGTTCATTTCCAGCTTTCCGGCAACATCGACTGCCCGGAAAAGGTTAATGACACTATACGTTTCATCCCCATTAGGATAACGAAAATAATAACGGGGACCTGAAAAAACGCCGATGAGTTCAAAACGGCCCGCCTCCAGACCAGTCTCTTCCTTTAACTCCCGGGAAGCAACCTCCTCAAGCGTCTCCGCAAGTTCCATGGAGCCGCCGGGCAGTCCCCAATCATAGGTATCGGACCGATGTTGGAAAAGAACTTCCTTCTTATCGTTGACGACCAGTATTGTCGCTCCCACACTCAAAATGGGGCGAGTGCCAATTAATTTACGCAGTTCCGAGATGTATCCCATTTGCTCCTCCTGATTTAACATTTTTTAAAGGAACGTATAACCAAACCTTCTGCCCGCCATTCCCCTAATTCTTATTAAAATTTACTTTTCCATATTTACCATATTATATCATTTTTTTCTTCCTTTATCTTTAACAAAGGCCCTTAGTCCGCTTGATACCACCATATGAGATTAAAAATGAGCATTCCATTTGACGAGGGGAAAATTCTTAGAGTATTTGTTTTTAACACATAGTGTGATATGAAAGTGTCCTTAATGGCTGTTCTGTCAAAACTTCACTTCCCATAAAATTGTACGTTTAAATAGAAAAATCGCCTTTTCCGACGAATTTTTATCGGAACATTTTATAACACTAAGACAGAATACAATGAAGAACATTGCTGTAGCCATACTCTCTACACCAAGACTCACCCAAAAACTATAAAAGAGGTGAAAAACTGCTATCAAGAACCGGAAAATAGACAATGCAATCTGGTAATTTGTCTATTATTTTGTTAGCAGTAAGCGGCATGACAGAAAACCATTCTTCACGCATTGAGCACAGAAAAAAACTACAAGACCAGCAACAGCGTTCAGGAAAGAATAGTTCCCCCAAAAAGAAATTTTGGAAGAGGTTCTTATTTTTTAGTCTTATTTTAGGGACTGTGCTGCTTTTAGCTGGAGCTGGGGCTATTATTTGGATTATCAATGACTCTCCCAAGTTTGACGAAACATTATTAAAAGACCCTCTATCCTCCAGTATCTATGCAAGTGATGGCGAAACAGTCATCGCCGAGGTCGGGCAGGAAAAGCGGGAAGATATAGGAATTGAACAAATTCCTGATGTATTGAAGGATGCGGTTATAGCAACAGAAGATTCCCGCTTCTATGAGCATCAAGGAATTGATGTGCGGCGTACAATGATGGCGATCTTTAAAGTGATCACTTCTGGATCGTTAGAAGGTGGCGGCGGAAGTACGATTACGCAGCAGCTAGTGAAAAATTCCTTTCTATCAATCGAACAAACAGCCACTAGAAAGATAAAGGAATGGTACTTGGCTCTACAATTGGAAAGGCGATTTTCCAAAGAGGAAATTCTGGAAATGTATTTGAACAACAATTTATACGGCGGCGATGTATATGGAGTGGCCAAGGCTGCACAGCGTTTCTTTGGGTTACAGCCTGATGAACTGGATCAATTAACCCTGGAACAAGCAGCCCTGTTGGCGGGAATCCCCCAAAGTCCCAATCGGTACATGCCAACAGACGAATCAAACTTAGACCGCGCGGAAGAAAGAAGAAACATGGTTCTCCACTATATGAATCGGCATGGATACATTTCCGAGCCAAAAATGAGTGAAGCGCAAAGGACACCCATTGAGGATACATTAAAGATCCAAAATCCGAAAGGAAACAAATATCAAGCATTTGTGAATACTGTTCTGGAAGAAGTACAGAAAAAGACGGATGCGAATCTTTTTGAGGATGGGTTAGACATTTATACAACCATCGATCCCGAGATTCAGCAATTGACGGAAGATGTTCTGACGACAAATGACTATATCCATTATCCAAATAATAAGAACCTCCAAATAGCTGTTGTCATTACAGATACACAAACCGGGGAAATCAAGGCCATTGGCGGAGGAAGAAATAAGAACGGCGGATTTAACTATGCAACCATGATGAAACGTCAGCCTGGTTCGACGATTAAACCGATTATTGACTATGGCCCAGCCATTGAAAAGTTCAAATGGTCGACAGGACACATGATAACAGATGAAGAGTATCAGTATTCCGATGGAACTCCTATTCGAAACGCTACTCGTACCTATGCCGGAAATAAGACGATTCGGGATCACCTGGTCTGGTCACGCAATATCCCGGCATTAAAAACGTTTCAGGAAGTAGGCGCGGAGGATGCTACCGATTTTGCAAGAAGCCTGGGCTTCCCTATTGCAGATGAACAAAAAGGAAATGAAGCGAATTCTATTGGCGGAATTGATGCCGCTTCTCCCCTTGTCATGGCAGGCGCCTATACCCCTTTTGGAAATGGCGGTTATTATATTGAACCACACACGGTTACAAAAATTGTCTACTCAGACGGACGAGAGGAAAATGTAGCACCAGAAAAGAAAAAAGTCATGGAGGATTATACCGCTTTCTTAATAACCGATATGTTACGCTCAGTCGTCGATTCAGGTACAGGAGTGAAAGCGAATATTCCCAGCCTGGATCTGGCCGGTAAGACGGGAACCACGAACTTTGATGAACGAACCATCATGAAATACAGCTTGCCGGAAAATGCGGTAAGGGATGCCTGGTTTGTAGGCTATACCCCTCAATATACGGCTGCGGTATGGACTGGATATGATAAAACCACTTCTTCTGATGACTATTTGAATAGCACAAGTGATGACATCCCGCAGCTGGTTTTCAAAACCATTATCTCTAAAGCAGCGACAAATACAGCAGCATTTAAACAGCCTGCAAGTGTTGGCCAATTGGGCTTTGAATATTATGTAAAAGGCGGCGAAATGCCACAGCCGCCAAAACCTGAAACACCAGCAGATTTCGCTGCGACCTATGATGAAGCCTCGGATGAAATTCAATTATCATGGGACCACACTTCGAATAGCGGATTGGAAACAACCTTTGAAGTTTCTTATATTACAGATGGAACGACCACAACCTTAACGTCTACCAATGAAACAAAGGCTGCCCTTCCAAGTCCCGAGAAAGGAAAGACTTATACCTTTACGATCGTTGCGGTGGCGGGAGACGTGAAGAGTGATTCCGCTTCCACTTCGATAACGATTGAAGAGACCGTACCAGCCAGCCCAAGTAATTTGCAAGCAACGTTTGACCAAGCAACGAATAGGATTTTGATTTCCTGGCAGCCTGGTAACGGGGCTAAAAACGTCCAATATATTGTTTCTTTTAGTGTAAATGGATTACCACAAACATTGGCCCCAACACCTGAATTACAAGCCACACTGGTTGGTCCTCAGCCTGGCCAAACGTACGTCATAGCTGTGACAGCAATAAATGAAGCGGGTTCGAGTGAAGCAGCCACCACTTCTGTTACAGTGGATGAACCCCCTCCTGAAATTGGCAATTGGAACGATTTTTGAGAAATCCTTGGAGACTCCACTGTTAGTGAAACAGCTCGAGGATTCTATTAAAAAATGGTCACCGAAACTAATTCGGTGACCATTTTTATGAAAACACGGCGGGGGCCCTCAGTAAAAAACCGATTTCCCGTAATGACAGGAACCGGCTTTTCTAAATATATTCTTTAACAGCTTATTTTTTAATTCAAGCAGGCTCAAGGAGTACCTTACATACTCTTAAAACTAGTCGTCGTCACCATCATCGTCATCACTATCGTCATCACTGACGTCATCGTCATCATTGTCGTCCTCGTAAAAGTCATCGTCATCATAATCTAATTCAACTGCTACTATTTCCGCCGTCTCAGCATCAATGGTTACCTCATAATCAATGCCATCTTCTCCCTGCACTTCTACTTCATATACAAGGTAGCCATCTTCATTTTCCAGCTCCACCTCATCGACAATACCAGGGATTGTCTGAAGGGCAATTTCTTTACTTTCTTCTTTTGTTAAATAGAGTTCACTTGCGTTTGCAGATACAATAGGAGTCGTCGAAGCTGCTCCAATCATTGTGACAGCCAGTGCAGGAATAACGTACTTTTTCAATTTCATACTCAATCGAATCCCTCCTAATTTTGTGGTACATCTTTACCTTACACAATAGGAGTAAAATTGATATGAAGGAATCGTAATCATTCGGTTAAGAATTATTACAATCTTGATGAAAGATTCCAATTCTATAAATTTTTATAAATTTCTTACATGTGGTTAACAAACTAGTTATTCTCCATTAACAAGGTCCTGATAGCATTAACTTTGAAAGACTTCCCATTATACATAGCACACCTTAAAGAGAGGAGAAAAGATATGAACCAAAAATCGAATAGGAACCTTGAAAAGGATGTGGATAAAAGCAGAAGAACGCTATTAAAGACTTTCCTGGCAGGAACTGCTTTGTTCGCTTTGGAAAATGCGCTCTCACCGCTAAACACGTTCGCACAGCAAAGAAACAGTCACCAAACGTTGAAGGCGGTCCGCTATATGGCTGTTCACCCAGCGGGCGTAGGCTTTACGCAGTCTGTAGCCTCAGGCGATCCTACTTCGTCTGGTGCCATGCTCTGGACCCGGGTTGATCCAGATATTACCGGGATTGATGCTGTATCAGCTGAGCACCCAAATCAAAATATAACCGAATGGCTGGGAAACGGGACAGTAAAAAATACGGATTTTATCGAAAAGGGGCAGGCTGTCATGGTTGAAATCAGTAAATCCAGTGATTTCAGTACCACAGTCCTCACAGGCTTTACCCCGGTATGGAAGGACTTTGACCATATTGTACGCCTTGATGTGGACGGGCACCTAGAACCTTCAACTTCCTATTATTACAGGTTCACTACTAAAAACGGATTCATCAGCCAAACCGGACGGTTCAAAACTCTTCCGGCAGAAGCGGATAATTCTCCCGTTAAATTTGCCTATATCACTTGCCAGGATTATACCAATGGCTATTTCAATGCCCTGGATCATTTGGCAGATGAAGAGCTTGATTTCGTCGTTCACGTTGGGGACTACATCTATGAATCTGTTGGTGATCCCCTTTATCAGAGCCCAATAGAAGGAAGGAAAATCGTTCTGCCAGGTGGCGGAATAAAGGCTAGAACGATTGAGGATTACCGGACAATTTACCGGGTTTACCGGCAGGATGGAGACTTGCAAAAGCTGCATGAAAAGCATAGCATGATTGGAATTTGGGATGACCATGAATTTGCGAATGACACCTATTTTCCAGCAATCGCCCCGGATGACAGCCTGAGCCCGGACCCTGAAAGAAGGCTTGTTGCCAACCAGGTGTGGTACGAGTATATGCCGGCAAGGGTGATGTTCGATAAGGAATTGCCATTTGATCAATCCATCAAAATCTATCGTTCTTTTAAAATTGGAAGCATGGCCGAACTGATTATGACCGATGAACGGCTATACCGGAGCCCCCATCCGTGCGGTCCGGCCACGACAGATAAATATTTTTCCAGCGGCTGCAGCGATATCAGCAATCCGAACCGTTCCATGCTGGGTACTGAGCAGCGGGAATGGTTTTTATCAAAACTTGCCTCTTCTGACGCTGTCTGGAAAATATGGGGCAATGAAGTCCAATTTGCAGTGTTGAAACTGTTCGGGCGTCATCTGAATTTGGATGCTTGGGACGGGTATGATGCAGAACGCAGGAGAATCTCGCAGCATCTGAAAACTTTTAATGTAAAGAATGTCATCGCTCTGACAGGAGACTTCCATACCTTTGACGCCGCACTAATGAAAGAGGATTACATAAATGACCCGGATTCCGAAGCGGTTGGAGTGGAACTGATGGTAGGTTCGGTCACCTCAAGCAATTTGCGCGAGGCACTTAGAAATGCGCTCAACAATGTTCCAACCAACTCGAGCCCCATTCCCCTCCCTGTGCTCGATGAGCTAATCCGAGTCCTTAAGGGTCGGCTGGGGACTGTGACGACACTCACCGCAGAGCTCCTCCTAAAGGAACTGCAAGGCATCATTAAACTTGAAAATCCATGGATGAAGCTATTTGACAGTACGACCCATGGATATGCCGTTCTTGAACTGTCACAAACAAAGGCAGTCTGGACGACCTATACCGTTGACCAAATCGAAACAAAAGGCGCCAGGAAATCCCTCCACTGGCAGTGTGAAATACCACGAGATAAAGCTGAGCTAAGGGTTTTGGAGGCTGGTAAATTATTAAATCTTTCTTAAAAAGCGGGGGTCACCCGCTTTTGATTTTACCCACCTTCTCTTAAAAAATCACAAGTAAATCATAAAATCCAATCTGAAACAGTAAAGAACAGCCGGAAATGGCTGTTCTTTCAATTAAGATCTCTTTTTCCGCTCAGAAATGGAAAAATTAGATATCTTTCTCAGGCATCCTGGTGCATTCCATTACCCCGTCACCGGCTCCGAAGCAGCTTCCAATGAAAAGCCTTCATACCCGTTTGCGGCGATTTCAGCGCACTTCTGACGGTAGGCTCCACCCCCGCCGAGATAGATTAGGAAGCGGCGAGGCTTTCCAGGGATGTTTGCACCAGTATACCAGGAATCCGTCTTGGTAAAGAGCGTAGCCTCGGCGACCTCCCGGCAATGCTTGCTCCATGCTTCCTCGGCATCCACCTTCGCTTCAATCGTATCGATATTGTTTTCTCGCATATATTCAATACAATCGCCAATCCACTCAACATGCTGCTCAATCGAGACCGGCATGTTGCTCAATACGGAAGGACTTTCCGGACCGGTGATCATGAAGAAATTCGGAAATCCAGCGTTTGCGACACCAAGGTAGGTTCTTGTGTCCTCGCCTCCCTTCCATTTTTCCTTCAGTGACACACCATCCTTGCCGCGGATGTCTATTTTCAGCAAGGGACCCGTCATGCCATCAAAACCTGTTGCGAATACAAGAACATCGAGCTCATATTCAGCTTCCGTTGTTTGGAGGCCATTGTCCGTGATTTCTTCAATACGATTCGTTCTTACATCCACTAGGGACACATTATCGCGATTAAAGGTTTCGTAGTAATCCGTATCAATAATAGGCCGTTTTGTTCCATAATAATAGGTTGGCTTCAGCTTTTCAGCCACTTCAGGTTTCTTCACGATTTCCCCAATTTTAGAGCGGATGAATTCGGAGGCTGTTTCATTCGCCTTTGGGTCCACCGTGATATCATAATACGAAGTGAATATCCCCTGGCCGCCTGTCTGCCAAGCCTCTTCGAATTTTTGCTGGCGTTCCTCCGAAGTCACCTCCAGGGCCGACTTTGTCGGAACTTCCACAGGCTGCCCGCCCTGAGATTCCCTCATTTGCTTCTTGATTTCAAGGAAATTCTCCTTCGACCTCTTGATATATTCCAAATCGTAAGGGTGATTCCTGGCAGGAGCACTATACTGCGGTGTCCGCTGGAAAACGGTCAGATGCTCAGCTTCTCTGGCAATAACCGGAATTGCCTGGACACCGCTTGAGCCTGTCCCAATAATTCCGACCCGCTTTCCGGTAAAATCGACCTTATGGTGCGGCCAATGTCCTGTATGGTACCATTCACCCTTGAAATTCTCCAAACCGTTAAACTTTGGCAAGTTGGAAGCGGATAGGCATCCCACCCCAGTGATGAAATACTTTGCTGACACAGAGGTGCCATCATTGAGTTCAATCTGCCACCTCTTCGTCTCCTCATCATAATGCGCCGCATTGACACGGGTTTCAAACTGGATGTCAGGCCTCAGATCGAACTTGTCAGCTACAAAGTTCAAGTACCTTAAAATCTCCGGCTGTTCAGGATATCGGGAAGACCATGTCCACTCCCTGTAAAGCTCCTCGGAAAACGTATAGTTATAGTAAATGCTCTCAGAGTCGCAGCGCGCACCTGGATAGCGGTTCCAATACCATGTGCCACCCACGCCATCCGCCGCTTCATAGACACGAGTCGAAAATCCTGCCTCCCTTAAGCGGTAGAGCATATACAAGCCGGAAAATCCTGCACCAATGACCACTGCATCAAAGCTTTCATTATAATTTGTCAAATGCATTCCCTCCTTAATAAGGTAGATCGCCGACAAAACTTCCTATACTTTGCTTACCTTCTGGTCCACTTCATTTAAGAATGTGGCAAACTTATCGATGGACCCTTTAATATCTTCAGGAAAGACCGCCATATTGGTAAAGAATCCATGGATCAACCCTGGCTCCCGGGACGTTTCCACCCGGACACCCGCCTGCCTTAAACGTTCTGCATAGGCCTCTCCTTCATCCCGCAGCACATCCGCCTCTGCTGTCAGAACATACGCAGGCGGCAGATTGCTTAAATCCTCGGCCAGGAGCGGGGCAACATGGATGTGTTTGGCATCATCCTGATTGCGGATATAATAATCTCCAAACCAGATCATCAAGTCCCTGTCCAGTCCAAAACCTTCCTTGAATTCTTCGTATGAACCAGAATCATAGCTTAAATCTGTGACCGGATAGATGAGCACCTGCCCTGCGATGGCAGGTCCCTTTTCATCTCTTGATTTAATGCACATGACGGCTGCAAGGTTTCCTCCTGCACTATCACCGCCGACGACAATATTGGAAGCGTTTCCATTTAACTCCGCAGCATGCTCACTTACCCATTGCAATGCCGCATAGGAATCGTCCACCGGCACAGGGAATTTAAACTCCGGTGCAAGTCGGTAATCGACAGAGACAACCACTCTTCCCGTCTTATTGGCCAGCATTCTGCAGCTGGCATCAGCAGTCGCCAGATCTCCAATCACCCAGCCGCCGCCGTGGTAATAGACGAACATTGGAAAAGGTCCTTGTCCTTCCGGAGTATAGATTCTTATGTTAATTTCAGTGTCGTCTGCCACAGGGATAAGGCGGTCTTCCACTTTGGCGAGAGGTGCGAATTCCACTTCCACTGGCGGTGCCATTGCGAACAAATCTCGTACAGCCTGCGGATCAAGTGAATGAATGGCCGGCATTTGCTTAAATGCTTCAAGATACATTTGAGATTGCGGTTTTAAATTTGCCAAATTCATCTCCCTTTCTTTCTTAAAAGTTTTCATCCTGTTAAGGATTTTTACTATTACTACTACATTAATGGTATAAAATCAGGTATAATTTGAATATTCCCAATTTTCTATGTAATCCATCCCCTAAAAGGAGATGATGAAATGGCATCCAATCATACCTTAATGGAGCATATGGTCCAGCTTGATGAAGCAGCCACCCATGAAGAGAAGTTATATAAAATCCTCGAAGTGTACAAGTCCCTATTCCCCGTACAGAATGCTTTTTTATTCCGTTACTCCCCGCTGGGATATTTAGGGGAGGGCATCATCATGCTAAATGAAGCGGGCTTAACCTACATAAACGAAATTCGCGATAATATCCGCACCTTGCCCATCATCTACTCCGCGATTACGGAAAGAAAGGCAAAATATTGCTCAGGGCTCGAATTCCTGAAACAAACAAGCAGCAAATACATCCTTAAGTCCAACGAAAAATCAATGGCCGTGGTTCCCATTTGTTTCAGTTCTGCCGTCATCGGCTATATTTGCACGACGCAATTTTTGGATGGAGCTGTAATAAATAGTCACACACTTTCCTCCCTGACGAACTATGGAAGACTGGTTGGCCGGTATATGGAAAAAGCCGATAACCATATTGAAACACAAAGCTTAAGCAAAAGAGAACTTGAAGTCATGAGGAAAATATCCTGGGGTGAAAGCACAAAGGAAATGGCGGCCGCAATGGAGATAAGCGAATTAACCATCAAACAGTACGTCAAATCAGCCATCAAAAAGCTCGGCGCCATAACCGCTCGCATGCTGTGGGTGAATTGTTGAGGAGAGGGATTATTTCTTGATAGGTATGTAAGCCGATTTCTTTTCTTGGGCTATAGCAGGCCATGTAAAACGCCTCTATTATTCCAACCTTTTTCAACAATTACATACAATACAAGCAAAATGGGGCCGAATTAAATTGGCCCCATCTTTTACTTTTATGACAACGTTCAAAATCATTTATTACCTCAATGCATTCATTAGGCAAATGATAATATAATATATATTCTCCTTACCGCCTAATATTTTTTAATAACTGTAGCAATACCCTGACCAACTCCGATACACATCGTTGCCAACCCATACTCGGCATCGCGTTTCTTCATTTCATACAATAACGTGGTTAAAATTCTTGCCCCACTGGCACCTAACGGATGGCCGTAAGCAATAGAGCCTCCGTTCACATTCACCTTTTCCATATCTAATGACAATTCCTGGATACAAGCAAGAGACTGAGCAGCAAACGCCTCATTCAATTCAATTAAATCTAAATTTTCCACCGTAATTCCCGCTCTTGCAATCGCCTTTTTCGACGCAGGAACCGGTCCAATTCCCATAATGGATGGATCGACCCCTGCCACGGCAAAGGACTCAATTGAACCCATCGGAGTTAGCCCAAGTTCTTTTGCTTTCTTCTCACTCATGATTAACAGGGCTGCCGCTCCGTCATTTACTCCTGAGGCATTTCCAGCCGTAACAGTACCGCCCTCATATACGGCTCTTAGTGAATGTAACTTTTCCAACGTGGTTTGAGGACGCGGATGTTCATCGTGACTAACCACGGTTTCCTCTTTCTTAGTTGTTATCGTAACTGGAACAATCTCATCCTTTAATCTACCGGATTCTATCGCCTTCTTTGCCTTTTGTTGACTATTAAAGGCGAATTCATCTTGGCTTTCACGAGAGATGTTATATTCTTTTGCCACATTATCAGCCGTTTCTATCATGGAAAATGGATAATGCATTTCGGCTAATTGCTTATTAATAAATCTCCAGCCAATCGTGGTATCGTAAGTTTCAACTGTCCTTTGGAAAGGTTTTACCTGCTTGGCGGTTACGAAAGGAGCTCTAGTCATGCTTTCTGTACCGCCAGCAATAAAAATATCCCCTTCGTCACATATGATCGCTTTTGCAGCCTGATTAACCGCCTCCAGACTGGAGCCACATAAACGATTGACTGTGACTCCCCCGGCTGATGTTGGAATTCCCGCTAAAAGCGAAGCCATTCTCGCCACGTTTCGATTATCCTCACCTGCTTGGTTGGCACATCCAAAATAAACATCTTCTATTTCCTCGACCGGAAAATCATTGCGATTAACAAGTTCTTTGATAACGATTGCTGCAAGGTCATCGGGACGAACATCTTTTAATGCCCCACCATACCTGCCAATCGGTGTCCTGACTGCATCAATGATTACTGCTTTTTCCAACAAAAACACCTCCACCTCTTTTTCAAAGACCACAAATGCTGCCGACAATCCCTGTGTTCAAATCATTTTTTTGCCATTGAAACAGCCAATAGCGGTTTTAATCCTATACATCCAAGTAATCATAGACCCCTTTTCCTGATTTTCGGCCAAGTCTTCCAGCTTTAACGTATTTAATCATTAGAGGAGTTGGGCGGTATCGGTCTCCTAGTGTTTCATGAAGGTAGGTTAAAATTTTTAATCGTGTATCTAATCCAACTAAATCACCCAACTCCAAGGGACCCATTGGATAATTAAGCCCAAGTTTAATCGCTTTATCGATATCTTCCGCAGAAGCTACCCCTTCCTCCAGCATTCGAAAAGCTTCATTCCCAACCAATGCGCTTACTCGGCTTGTCACAAAACCAGGTGCTTCATTGACCATAACCGTCTCTTTACCCATTTGTTTTGCCACTTTTTCTGTAATCTGATAGGTCTCATCGCTCGTTTCTAAACCTTTAATGATTTCTACTAGCTTCATCTTGAAGACCGGATTGAAGAAATGCATAGCGATGACACGGTCAGGCCGATTTGTAACCCCTCCCATTTCAGTTGGACTCATTGTCGAAGTATTGGTTGCTAATATCACATGAGATTTACAGATTTGATCCAACTTATGAAAGATATCGGTTTTTAATTTTATATCCTCTGGAACTGCTTCAATTACAAAGTCTACATCTGATACCGCCTCATTGAAATGGGTTGTTTGCTGCAGGCTGCCGATTGCTCTCTCGATATCTGCCTTACTGTAAAGTCCTCTTTCAAGGCCCTTTTCCATATTGATTCTCATATCCGTGATAGCCTGACTTAGCTGTGTTTCAGAGATATCATAAAGAGTTGTTTGAAACCCTCCCAGAGCTGATACATGTGCAATCCCTCTCCCCATCACACCAGAACCGAGAACCGCAATTTTTTTAATTTCCATTCCCTTCCTACCCTTCATTTTTGTACTGTTTAACTAGTAAAATCGTTAACTTTGATCAGCAACTGTATATATCCGTAAACATGCAAATGGAAGAAGGAGCCTTAAAAAAGCGGCTCCTTCTTCTGCACCACGGACACTAGAGTCAAGATGATCTTCCTCCAAGGAAAAGATAACTCGTTAACAAATGCAAACCATTCTATTTTGGCTGGCTAATTTTAAAACTGCCTAAGCCAACACCTATGAGGTCTCCATTCTGGTTAAAGATCCGTCCTTCCATAGAGGCTATGCTACGGCCAGTATGAACCCTCTCGGCGGTGGCATAGATGGTTTCTCCTTGCTTAACGGCTTTTAAAAATTGCGTAGTTAAAGAGATCGTTGCATAATTGGCTTCACCAATATTCAATTTCAGATTGATCCCCATTACCGCATCTAAAAATGTGGTAACAACTCCACCATGTAAAATGTTGTTGCCATTAAGCAGATCATCATGTATTTTCAATTGTATTCTTGCTGAATTTTCTTCAAGTGAACCTACTTTAATTCCGATCAATTTCCAGTAAGGTATTGCTTCATATTTTTCTATCAGGCTCAATGTGCCACTTCCCTTTTTTAATCGTTTTATCCTATGGTGGTCACTTCCTCCAATGAAAAGCTTAATGAAGCGCTGCGGAAGTAACCAAACAAACCATTAGCCATTTAAGCTTCCGTTCCACATTACTCCCAATCCTGCGGAACGCTTCCTACCTTTCTTCTAAAATAAAGCATTGGCTCCTGATCGTTTTTATCTAAATCTATCACTTCACCAACTAAAATATAATGATCCCCTGCATCGATCTGCTGAACCTTCCTACATTCCAATGAAGCAAAAACGTCCTTAATGAGTGGCAGATTGTTCTCGGAAAGAACCCAAGGCTGCTTGGAGAAACGATCTTGTTCTGATTTGCTGGCAAATGTCCAGCAAACCTCCTGTTGGTTACCTGCCAGGATATTGACAGAAAACTTGTCAGCCTTTTTGAATACTTCGCAGCTTCCCGCCTTTTTATCGATGCACCATAGGACCATGAGCGGGTCGATTGAAACAGAAGCAAAGGAATTAACGGTTAAACCTACAGGCTTGTTATGTTCATCCAAGGTTGTAAGAACGGTCACTCCCGTAGGATAACTTCCCATAATCTCTTTAAACAATTGTTGTGGGTCACTTTTCACTGTCATGGACAATCTCCTCCTTTAAATGGGTCACATGGCGATGTTCAGATGGCAACTTGCTCGTAATACTCCACTAGCTTTTTACGTAAACCCCCGCTGCCAAACCTAACCCGATTCTGACCATTCGCTGCATTAAACACGATAAAATTCAGGATGGCTTTTCTTCGCTTTAAGATGTCCACTAAACCTTTGTTGTAGAACCATTTATCGATTTCATTGTACACACCCCGATTAATGCCAAAATCCTTTTCACACATTCTTTGGAAAGAATAGTCGGTCAAATGAATGCAATTTTTTACACTTTCCACATGCTTCCCTCTTTCCATCAAAGATTTATTAATTCTGTTCGATTAATGTCTGGTTACATAATTCCTTAAAGTCTCTAGCCAACAGCATCAACTGTTCCTGTCTTTCCGGTTGATGAATTTCGTTCTCTTCATTAAAATCACTTGATGTTAGAAACACATCATGTGGAAGCAGTTTCATTTTTAAATAGTGCAGCATAGGTCTTAAATGCTTCTCGATTGCCTGGCTATGCTCTGGATTTCCTCCGTTGGCTACAAGGGCTATTGGCTTGCCCTCAAGTGCAGGGAAAGGAATTAAATCAAACAGGTTTTTTAGAGCACCAGGAATGGATCCGTGAAGGATAGTCGTACCTAGTACATAGCCATCAGCGTTTTCGATCTGTTTTATGACCAATCTGGTATCACCGTTATACTTTTCCAGTTGCCTTCCATCACAGAAATCCAGCTTGAATTCTTTTAAATTAACCAATTCGATTTCCATTTCCGGGCTCTGACGCTTTAATTGCTTTAATAGGTACTCCGTTGCCACAAGGGTCTTTGAACCCACTAATGTCCCGCTAATCACTAAGACTTTCAAAATCTCACCCTCCATTCTTTACAGTCATTAATTAACTGGGCAGTACAGTCTTTTTTTGCTATACTTCCTGATTGTTAAACCATTCAATAGCGCCTTTAAGCCCAAGCTCCTTTATTTTCCTATGAACAAGCTTAATTCCTTCAGCGGTATGGATAATGGCATCCTGCTCCGGTCCAAACATGACGCCAGTTCTGAATCCTTGCAGTTCCATCATGCGGTTATGGGCCTTTTTCTTCAGCTTTAAGATATCCAGCGGAGTTTTGGCAATGCCTCGTGCAATTTTTAGGGTTTCTTCCTCCAATTGATCCTTTTTAAAGCATTTCGCAGCAAATCCATAGTCCGTCGCTTCTTTTCCGGAAATCCGGCTTCCCGCGGTTAAGTCGAGCATTTTTGCACGCTGTGGCCCAACATGCCATCCCCAATAGATTCCGACAAACCCCCCGCCAAGTGGAAGGGAAGGAAAACCGAATGTAGCCTCTTCATCGGTAATGACAATGTCACAGCAGGCAAGAAGCTGTGTCCCGCCTGCCAAGGCATACCCTTGGACCTGGGCAATAATTGGTTTTGGATACTCCCAAACTCTTAACCACCTTCTAGTGAAAACCTCCAGATTATCTCTGTCGTCTGTAACAGTTGGTTCTTCATATTTGTCGACATCATAACCAACACTGAAGGCTCTGCCATTTCCTTTTAAAATCACCACACTGACGCTGTCATCCTGTTTAATATCCTCCAGGGCTGCGTCCAGATCATGGAGTAAATCCCCATTTAAAGCATTTAATTTTTCTGGTCTATTTAAAATAACGTAGGCAATTCTTCCAACCTTCTCAATCAAGACATTTTTTTCTGACATCCAACACCCAACCTTTACTAAAGTTTTTTTTAGAATGAAAGATCACCTTTTAACAAACTTCTGGCAATTGTCCGTCTGTGAATCTCAGATGTACCGTCGGGAATTCTCATAAGCCGTGCCCGGCGGTATCCTTCTTCCAATTGAAGCTCATTTGATAGCCCCATTCCTCCGTGAATCTGGATGGCACTGTCGTAAACCCGCCCCATCATTTCTGTACAATAGGCTTTCGTCATTGAAATTTCTTTCGTTGGCGTTTTTTTGCTGTTTTCGATTTTCCATGCACAATGCAGCGCCATGTTTCTGGCTGCATAGATATCCATCGCCATTTCAGCTAGCATATTTTGAATCGTCTGATGTTCCTCCAGTGCCTTTCCGAAGGTTCGGCGGATTTTGGAATAGTCAACGGATTTACTTAACGCCCATTGTGCGGATCCAATACAGATACCGCTCATTCCCAAACGACCGTTATTGATTCCATTCATCGCTTTTCCAAAGCCCTGGTCCAATTCGCCAATGATGTTTTCTTCAGGAACGCGAAGATTGTCAATCGTAATAATGGTTGCATCCCCGCCCAATGAGCCCATTACTGGAATAACGGAATCGACATGAAACCCTGGGGAGCTTGTTTCAACGAAGAAACATGTTATCCCACCTTTTCTTTGTGCCTGCAATTCAGGATTGGTTACTGCAAACAGCATGCAATAATCGGCATAATGTGCATGGGAAATCCATTGTTTCGTTCCGTTTATCACATATTCATTTCCTTCTTTTACGGCTTTTGTCCTGATTCCCCAAACATCGGAACCGGCGTCCGGCTCTGTTAATCCAAAGCATAATTGTTTATCGCCAGAGCCGATACCCTCGAGATATTTGTCTTTAAGTTCCTGTCTCAGCCCTTTCAATACGGGGGTCAACCCGTTAGTAAATGGCGAAGGAATGACCACATGCTCGATGAGTTTGGAATTTGGAAAGTGTTTTCCGATTGCTTCATTGATTAATAGTGAAGTCATCGGCCCGAAGCCTTCTCCTCCTAATTCGGGATCGCCAAACATGGTATAGTAACCAGCTTTTGCTGACTCTTTGCGCACTTTCCTTCGCAATTCCTCCACTTTGGGATGGCGGCGGCCGTCTTCAAGATAATAATTCCGCTCATTGAACAGCAAGTTATGGTGTTCCTGTTCTAAGGGAATCACGACTTTATTAATAAATTGGATAATGCCTTTAATAATTTCTGCTGTTTCTTCTGGAATCGAAAAGTTCATTTCTCTCTCTCCTTTGTTATAGAAAATTAACCTATGAATGAATCACTTGTTTTTCGAGTGTCATTAAACCATCTGCCACCTTGATTCCCTGTCCTTGGGGAAAGACCATGACAGGGTTGAGATCTATTTCTGAAAGCATATCTTCGTATGTCACGATGAAATGGCTGAACTGTGAGATTAAGGAGCTTAGTCCCGCCACGTCATAAGGTGGTTTTCCGCGATAGGATCGTAAAATGGGACTGGCTTGCAATTCATTAATCATTTTGGCTGCTTCACGGGAGGATACAGGTGCTTTCCTCATGGAGACATCCTTGAGCAATTCAATGTAGATTCCTCCCATTCCTACCATGACAATCTGGCCAAAAATAGGGTCCTTTTTGGAGCCTACGACCATCTCGACAGATTCCTGATTCAACATTTCCTGAACCAGGACCCCTTCGAACTCGGCACCCTCTGTTTCGGCAATGATGGCTTTCAATCTTTCGAATTCCGACCTTACTTCCTCGTTGTCTTTAAGCTTCAGGACAACCAGGCCTTTTTCCGTTTTATGGAGGATTTGCGGCGACATCCCTTTTAAAACGATTGGATAGCCAATTTCATTTGCAAATTGGATGGCCTCTTCCGCTGTTTTTGCTAATTTTTCTTCCGTAATGGGAACTCCGAATTGCTTGAGAATCTTTTTGCTCCCGTACTCGGTCAAAAGAGTAGCAGGACCGAAAATATCCTGTTTTTCCGGCAGCAAAGTTTCTTCACTTACAGCTTCCTCCCTGTTCGCAAAATAGTGGAGAGCTTTTGAAACCGTAACAGCCCTTGATGGATCTTCAATCACACAAATCCCGGCGTCACTGAACATCTTTCTGGACTCCTGGCTGTTTATTGTGACAACGATTTGCGGGATATCCTTAAAGCGCTCCTGCATGGTTTTTAAGGTAGAAATGCGATCCTGCAGCGAATCCAGTTTTAAGCCCGCAAATCCCAGGAAGACAAGTGCAGAATCGTATTCCCCGCTTGAAAGGACGGAATGCATGAAGTCTTCGAGTAAGGTCGGCATATAAGAAATCTGTGCGGTCGTGTCGATTGGATTTTGCACACCGGCAATCGGGAGGATTTCCCTTAACTTTTCTTTTACTTGCTTGGGCGTTTCCGGCAAAGTCATGCCGTTTGCTGACAATTGGTCGGCTAACAGAATTCCTACTCCGCCTGAAACAGTAAACACGGCGACCCTGTTTCCCTTGGGGAAGGGCAATTTAGATGCCGCATATGTAACATCCAGGAATTCCTCTATCGTTTCAGCACGGTATACGCCATATTGCCTGAAGACTGTATCAAAGACTTCATCGGCACCAACCAGAGAGCCGGTATGGGAAAGGGCCGCCTTCATTCCCACAGATGTTCTTCCTACCTTCAGAGCAATGACCGGCTTTCCGTTCTCTCTTGCTAATTTTAATGCTCGAATAAGTTTGTCTCCAACCTTTGTCCCTTCGAGATAACAGGCAATCACATCCGTATCAGGATCATTTGCCAAAAATTCAAGGCAATCCGCAACATCCACATCACATTCATTTCCGGTAGCCACGAAATAGCTAAAGCCAATATTGTGCTGCCTTGCCAAGGTAAACACATGTGATCCAAAGGCTCCGCTTTGACTGACAAAGCCAATATTGCTTTTTAATGGTTTTTCATCTTCAATGATGGTGGAGAATGTTCCGTAAACTCCTTTGCCAACATTGAACATCCCCAGGCAATTGGGACCCAGAACCCTAACATTGTTCTGTTTGGCCAATTGTGAAATTTCATCCTGCAGTTTTTCCCCTTCTTCATCGATTTCGGCAAATCCGGCGCTAAATATGATCACCGACCGTACCTGTTGATCGATACATTTTTTCAAGGTTTGAAGAACAACGGCTTTAGGGACAGCGATAATGGCCAAATCAATTGGGGCCTTAACCGCCTTGATATCCGGATAGCATGTTAATCCATTCATTTCTTCGTATTTGGGATTAACCGGATAAATCACTCCCTCATATCCATATTTTTGGAGGTAGCTAAGAGGTCTGCCGCCAATTTTCTGGTCATCTGGTGAAGCGCCGATAATGGCAATGCTTTTTGGATTAAATAGTGCACTAAGTTGGGACTGCTCCAACCCATATCACTCCTTACTTCTTTCTTCTTTCGTTCTATACTTTACTTAATGCAAATTCCATGCCAACTCCTTCAGGCATGTGGTTTTTTTTGTTTTGCTGATAATGAAAAAAACAGAATAAATTGCAGGACAGCACCTTTAACGCCCTTTCCTAAGCATGGATTCTTGCGGAATCATTGAAGCAATTTTATAAAAATAAAAGGAATCAACACGTAACATATCAAAATCTTCTGGATATTTTCCCTGTATTTTTGGATAATCGTTTCACGAAAGGTTCCTGTGTTTTAAAATTGAAACAAGATTCCTTCGGTTTCTTTGAAGTTGCTTGTAATTGCAGGTTTGCTGCTGCCGATCCATAAAAAAACAAGCAGCCATATTGGGTGCTTGTTCATTCCGCAGCAAATTGCCTTTATTGTTGTTTCCTATTTCGAACTAACCTGTTCATTCAGCTTCCTCCATAAAGTACTTCTGCTGATTCCCAGTATTTTCGCTGCCTCTTTCTTGTTTCCATTCGTCTTATCCAGCACTTCCTTGATTTTGCTTACTTCAATATCTTTAATTACTTCCTGGTAGGAAGCGTTTTCAAAACTGACTTGATTTAATAGCAGGTTGTTCTCTTCAATCGCCTCTCTTAAATACGTTAACAGTTCGTTTCTTGAACATTGATGCGGGGTTTCTATATAGGCAAACAATCGTTCCATCGTATTTTCAAACTCACGTATATTCCCATGCCATTCATGCGCCTCCAATAAGGGCAGCATGTCATTTAAGAAGTCCTGGATTACCGGCAGAAATGCAGGATATTTTTTAGCCGTAAACATCTTTACAAGAAGACCCATATCCCCTCTGCGGTCACTTAACCTAGGAAGATACAAATTCAAAACGGCAATCCGATAATAGAGGTCCATCCTAAATTTACCTGCCTTGACATCCTCGATTAAATTGACGTTGGTGGCGGAGATAACTCGCACATTAATGGGGATAGCCGTGGGACTCCCTAATCTTCTTACCATATT
Organism: Mesobacillus campisalis; assembly: GCF_000986785.1. Classification (GTDB taxonomy): domain Bacteria; phylum Bacillota; class Bacilli; order Bacillales; family Cytobacillaceae; genus Mesobacillus_B; species Mesobacillus_B campisalis. The sequence goes on from NZ_LAYY01000020.1 coordinate 21,227, forward strand.
TTCCTGTAAAACCCTAAGAAGCTTAGCCTGCATACTTAATGGGATTTCACCAATCTCATCAAGAAAGACTGTTCCATTATGCGCCAGCTCAAATAACCCGGGGTTCCCCCCTTTTTTTGCTCCAGTGAACGCACCATCGTTATAACCAAAGAACTCGCTTTCCAATAGGTTTTCAGGAATCGCAGCACAGTTGACAGCGATGAAAGGCTGGTTCGCCCGAGAGCTTTCATTATGTATACTTTGAGCAAAAAGCTCCTTGCCTGTACCTGATTCACCAAGGATAAGAACATTGGAATCGGACCGTGCAAACTTCTTTGCTTTATCAATCGCCCTAGTCGTTTGTTTGCTTTTCCCGACAATATCCCCAAAATGGTAGGTAGCTGTATCAGCTTTATAATTCATTTTACGTCTAATTTTATTTTCCTGCCTTTGTAACGTCTCCGCATCCGATATGAATGCAACAATGCCGTCAAACGAACCATTTACACTAATAGGAAGGGTGTTTAATAACAGCGTTCTCTTCTTATATTGTAATACAAGATCTTTAACGACCTTACCTGCAGAAAGAACATCTAAAACTTCACTTTTAGGCAATATATCGCTAATAAGCTGTGAAGTAAGATCGGAATGGTCCCAAAGGCCAAGCAGTTCAACTGCATGGTGGTTAATACTCAGCAGCCTGCCTGTTACACTTAGATTAATAACACCTTCATTGAAAATTTCCAGCACATAGTTTTGTCTTTTTTGATAACTTTGCTCCGCCAGCTTGGCTGTCAGGACATTAAAGGCAATATCCACTGCCAGCCCTACGCTTTCCTTCCCATACCAGAGTATTCCCTCCATCCCCAATTCCCTGGCTAATTTTACAATCAATCCTGATCCAATGACCACCCTTTGCCCTTCAGACTTCAGTTTGCTAACCAGGTTGGCCGCATCTTCAGTGGTAACATATGTATACTGATTCATTTTGATTTTAAAAATTGAATCCAGTTCTTCCCTCATATTTGTAAGATTTTCAGGGATACTCTGAATATATTCTTTTTGATAATTGACCACATTTACTTCATTTGAAATTTTAGAAGCTTTCACCAAGGCTTTATAGAAATCATTGGTTTGGACCCGCAATGGAATTAGGTTCCCCCGTACACCAATCTCTTTAAACTCCTCGAATAGCATGGCCCCGCAAATCAAAACATCATCATCCGTAATATAAGTCGGATTATTTAATATATAGATGGAGTCAAGTGTTTGGACAACCAGATCCTTAATACTCCCTTTTCTTTTTTCAATTTCCCGCTTTACATAATCATCCAAGGGTGCAGATCCGGTAACCAGTAATTTAAGCACAACTAATCCTCCTTTGTTTACCATTTATTAATTTTCATTATAACCAATAATATTATGAAAATATAAAAAATTTTTATTAATAAAAAATCTCGCAAAGAAATGCGAGATTTTTAGCTTAGTTGAAACAATCAACTATTCTTTTTTAAGAAAGCCAGGCTTTAACATTCTCTACCATCATCATATTAATTTGTTCATCTGTTACCCCATGTTCTTTAAGGGTTGGGAGAACTTTGTCCATCAGAAAAGTCATGGACCAATCAGGATAAGCGGCTCTCTTGGAGGCTTCCGGTTTGTGCGCATCGGTTGTACAACAATAATCCTGGGATAAAAAAATGCGATTGGCATATCCTTTTTTCACTAATGCCAAAACCGTATCGTTCCTTTGTTCGGTTGAGATCGTATGCGTTAACCCATAGCGGTCCATCCCGATAAACGCCCCGCTCTCCAGGACCTTCTCGATATATTCCAGGTTGTCTGAATCCCCGCAATGACCGATCAACACCTTATTTAAGGGTACGCCTTCTTCTTTGAAAATCGCCAGCTGCTGAAGCCCCGTTCCTGACGCAGGGTGTGAATGAGTCATGATTGGCACACCTGTCTTATGATGTGCCCTGGCCACAGCCCGGATTACCTTTTCAACATCGGGTGTCACACCTTGGTAATCAGTCGCACATTTTAAGAAGCCAGCCCGGATGGGGGTATTCTGTACTCCTATCTCGATATCCCGAACAAATTGGGTGACCATAAAATCGATATCATTGAAAGCAAAACGAGTGGGTAAATAATGGAAGGTGAATATCCCTGTAGCAGCAACAATGTTCATGCCAGTATCATTCGCCACTCTTTGCATAAAACGCACATCCCTGTCAAGACCCAAAACGGAAGGGTCAAAGATGGTCCTGACTCCACGCTCTTTGGCTGCCTTAACTTGTGCTACCGCCAATGCAACTTCCTCTTCGTGGTCATATAAATGCGGGAATTGTTTCACCACACGCTCATCCCGGGTTCTTAAATGCTCATGAATTAAGGTGACCCCCAATTCTTCAATATGTAATTCGCCGTTTACTGTTTGAATGGACTTCATTCGCTTCCTCCTTTCTGTTTCATGGTTTTATGGAAATCGGAGAGATAAAGCGGTTTTGGGATGAACCTCCGCGCTATCTCTCCCTTAAATAATACGATTGTCAGCACCTAAATGTAAGCGCTGTTAATTTTATTATTTCTCAACGGCCGATAGCGTTTTACTTTCAAAGTACGGCATTACATGCTCGGAAAATAATTTCATTGATTTCACTACTTTGTCATGCTGCTGCCCTCCGATATTCATCCAGAGAATGATGTTGTTCAGCCCTGTCTCTTCTTTATACCGTTCAATATCCTTGATGACTTTTTCCGGCGATCCAACCAAAGTATTCTCCGATTTCAGGAAGCTGTCATAATCTATATCTCTTTCCCTGCTGATTACACCAAAAGTAGGCCGGTTGTCTCTTTCACTCATATACCATTCCAGGCCTTGCCGATAATCTTCTTGAGCCTGTTCCGTTGTTTCAGCTACGAAACAGAATAATAGTTTGCCAGACCTGGCCACTGCTTCTTCTACATATTCATGTGTTAAACCTGAAGCGATCGCCTGCTCACGGTACAAGGAAATCTTGTGTTTCGTATCATCATTTTTGATGCCTCCCAAAACAAATGAATGACCTTGCTTGGCAGCATTGACCATCGAAGCATCATTTCCGGAAACCATTACAAAAATCGGTGGCCTCGGGTTCTGGACTGGCCGTGGATAGACTGGAATGTCCTTTATATCATAAAACTTCCCTGAGTAATTAACTCTCCCATTTTGTAAAGCCGTGGTCAGAATATCAAGTGATTCCAAATATTTTTCGTGCCTCTCGTCAAAATCAATATTATAAGCGTCAAATTCCAGCTTGTCGTATCCCTTCCCAACACCCAGATAAAGCCGGCCGTCACTGATGATATCAACGAGTGCCATATCCTCGGCCAATTGCAATGGATGGTGCAGAGGCAGCCTGGAGACGGCTGAACCTAATTTGATGTTCTTTGTCATGGCCGCAGCCGCTGACAAATAAACGGATGTAGAACTGACCACACCATATGCACGTGCATTATGTTCTGCAATCCATGCAGAATGGAAACCCAATTCATCTGCCAATTTGATTTGGTCCAAACCATTTCTGAGTTCTTCTGCATCCGTTTTCCATGGTGCTACAGAATTCAAAAAGAATAATCCAAAAGTCATGTCTTTGCCTAGTACTGCCATTTTTCCCACTCCCTTTTTAGAATTTGGTTACCATTCCAGTAAGATAAGATGATAAATTTTTTGAAGTACAAAATCCAATTAGAGAGGTGTTTTCTCTGAATTATTAATCCGTAAAATCAATTGGATCCTTGTACCCACCTCAAAAAAACATTACACCCTTATTTATGCAAGTAGCGTACCAAAATGAAAATTCCTGGGGCAATGAAGAAAATCATTACCAAGCCATTTCTATCAATCACGCATGGAAGCTGTATATCTTCATGAAAGTGACCAGCCAATAAATATAATTTCTGATGGATTACAGCTGACTGTCCGAAAGTGTTCCAAACATTCGGTCTCCAAAGTTAAACTATGTGTTTCAAAAATGAGACATTGGATATTTTTCCTTAAATCCTTTAAAGGCTAGGCCCTTGCAGGATGTGTATTTATAAAGATGGCATAGTTCTTGCAAATGAACTTATTAGAAGAAAAAACGATGTTAAGAGAGGATGAGTTAGCGTTGTCATTACGACTGCAGGAAAAGGTTGCCTTTATTACAGGTGCCGCCAATGGAATAGGAAGAGAAACGGCCATTTTATTTGCTAGTCATGGCGCCAAGGTCGTTGTAACAGATATTGACGAGGACGGCCTTCACGAAACCACCCATACAATCAAGGAAAACGGCGGCCTTGTCCTCGCTATGAAACAGGATGTGTCTCTGGAACAAGACTGGAGGCATGCAATGGAGACAACAGAAAAAGAATACGGCAGGCTGGATATTCTTATGAATAATGCAGGCGTTGGAAAAAGGATTGGATTGGCTGAAACCTCCCTGGAACAGTTTGAAGAAATCCAATCGATCAACTCCACCGGGGTCTTTTTGGGAATGAAATATGGAGCCAGCCTGATGAAAAAATCTCAGGGAGGTTCCATTATTAATATTTCATCCATGTATGGAATCGTCGGCAGTCCGGGAAGTACAGCCTATCATGCTTCCAAAGGAGCTGTCAGGCTAATGACCAAATCGGCAGCGCTCGAGCTGTCAAAGGATTTTATCCGGGTGAATTCCATACATCCCGGCGTCATTGTGACCCAGATGTCGATGACAGGAGCGAAGAATGGAGTCCACCATCTGAAAGACAAAACGCCTTGGCCGGAATTGGGTGAACCTAAAGACATTGCTTTTGGGGCTCTATATTTAGCCTCAGATGAATCCCGCTATGTGACTGGTTCAGAGTTGGTAATTGATGGCGGATTTATCGCACAATGACCTAATGAAACTCCAGCTGGAACTTAGCTTTTAGACGAAAGAATAGAAGATCTTCGATCGGGGGAATAAAAAATGTCAATGAAACGATTAGAAAATAAAGTGGCCATTATTACGGGAGCGGCGAATGGAATCGGCAAGGAAGAAGCGATTCTCTTTGCTGAAAATGGTGCAAAGGTAGTGGTGACCGATATTGATGAAGAGGGACTTTTGGATACGTTTGAAGCCATAAAAAAACTTGGCGGACAAACGATCGGCATGAAGCATGATGTTTCAAAGGAGGCAGATTGGAGAGAAGTCATATCGAGGACGGAAGCAGAATTCGGCAAGCTGGATATTCTTGTGAACAATGCAGCCATTTTAAGCAGAAACGGATTGGCCGACACCTCTTTGGAGGAATTCAACAGAATCCAATCCGTTAATACAGCAGGTACCTTTCTTGGAATGAAATATGGCGCTGAACTGATCAGGAAAACCTCAGGAAAAGGTTCCATCATCAACACTTCTTCAGGCTCCGGGCTGGTCGGAAGTCCTGGTAGTACCGCCTACCACGCTTCAAAAGGTGCTGTACGCATTATGACCAAATCAGCTGCAATCGAACTGGCGAAAAGTTTTATCCGGGTAAACTCAATCCATCCTGGGGTGATTGAAACCGCTATGTCCGGCGGCAAAAGCGGAGAACACCCTTTAAAGGATAAAATCCCCTGGCCTGGCCTGGGAAAACCCATTGATATTGCCTATGGCGCCCTTTACCTGGCCTCTGATGAGTCTCGCTATGTAACTGGTTCGGAGTTAATCATCGACGGCGGCTATACAGCACAATAAACACAATAAAAGGCATGCAGGATTGGATCATTCCTGCATGCCTTTTAAGTTTGGGCCCACTTCTTTTATTGAACCGAGTATGGGATAAATAAAGCAATTTCAGGGAAGATGTAAAGCAGGACAACCAGAGCAAGAATTGGAACCATAAAGAGCAGCGATCCTTTAAAAATTTGTGTGAGCTCCAATTCTTTTACCACTCCATTTAAGACGAAACAATTCATCCCCACAGGCGGAGAAATCAAACCCATTTCAACAACGAGAACGATAATGACACCGAACCAGATTAGATCAAATCCTACCGCCTCAATTAAGGGCAAAATGATTGGAATGGTTACTACCACCATTGAAAGCGTATCCATAATTGCGCCTAATAAAATATACATCAGGACAATGATGACAAAGAGCATGGCAGGAGATAGATTGGTTGAAAACAAAGTGTCAGATATCAAATGAGGAACACGGGTAATGGTTAAAACGTAATTCAGGACAAATGCTCCAATTACAATAGCGAAGATAAATCCGGTTGTTTTAATGGTTTCAAATATGGCTTCATTAATTTTTGCCACTGTTAACTTTTTACGGATAAGGCCGATTAAAAAGGCCCCCATGGCACCCGCTCCTGCGGCTTCAGTAGCGGTAAAAATCCCGAAGTACATTCCGCCTAATACGATGGTAAAAAGGATGAATATCCAAATGGTTGCCTTTAAAGACGAAAAGCGCTCCTTCCAGGTAACCTTTTGTTCATTTGTATGTGCTATCAGATCCGGTTTTATGATCGAGCTTACATAGATGGTAATCATGAAAAACATCGTCAGCAAGATTCCAGGGATGATTCCGGCCATTAAAAGCTTGCCAATGGATTGTTCAGTCATCATCCCATATATGATAAACATGGTGCTTGGCGGAATTAGAATGCCAAGCGTCCCGCCAGCCGCGATGGAACCGCCTGTCAGGCTTTTGCTGTAGCCAGCTGCCAGCATCTCCTTTGAAGCCATAACTCCAATGGTTCCTGTTGTCGCTAAACTTGAACCTGACGCCGCCGCAAACATGGCGGAGGATCCTATTGTAGCCATTCCCAATCCGCCCCTGAAACCACTCAGCCAATTTCGAAAAGCTGTGTACAACTCATTGCTGATTCCAGATGAATAAATGAGCTGCCCCATTAAAACGAATAACGGAATGGTAGTCAATGTATAGGAATAACTCTGTGACCAAACAATCGTATCCAAAGCCGACATTAATGTGTCCCAGCCTCTTAAATAGAGAATCCCAATACTTGCGGGAATGGCCATGGCAATGGCAATTGGAATACGGAAGAACATCAAAGAAAATACCATTAGGATGACCAGCAAACCAACGATAGAAACAGACACTGCACTCACTCCCCACTGACTAATTGTTTATTATCCTCATTCTCAATCCCCAAAGATGCATCTTTTTTACCCCTCGCTAATTCGAGGAGAAACATTCTAAATGCTTCCAGCCCCCATGCGAAGAAGCCAATGACCAACAATATTCGGAAAGGATAAAAAACAATTCCCAGTAAACTCGATGTGGATAAGTAATTCATTTTTGAGATAAAGACCCAGCATACAATGGCACAAAACAGAAGAGTCAGTACCCTGGCCAACAATAGTAAAACCAATTGAACCTTTGCCGGCAATCTATCAAAAATCAAGGTGATTGATACGTGTGAATCAGTTTTTTCGGTATAGGCCAATGAAAACACAATCATTAATACCATCGTAAATTGGACAAGCTCGATGTCTCCAACAATCGGGCTGCCTACTGTCCTTGCTGCAGCAAAGATAAACACCATCCCTACCATAACATAAGCAATGATGTACGCTGCCCATTTATTGACTGCTGTAATGGAATTTACCGTTTTCATAAAAAGGTTCATTTCAACGCCTTCCTTTCAATTTAGTATTTGAAAAGGAATAGAGGTCAGACCAGGGCTGGTCAACCCTAGTCTGATAATAATTTGTTTGGTAAAAAGCAATTCAGAACCGTCCTGCTAGAACGGGATCACAACGCCCTCTTCCTCTAAACTCTTTTTAAAGAACTCCATCATTTCCTCGCCAGGGTGACCCTTTTTATTGGCTTCCTTCACCCACTCATCCCACATTTTCTTTGCAGGCTCTTTAAATTTATTCAATTCTTCTTCGTCAGGCGTGATGACTTTTCCGCCTTTGTCCTTCACCCTGTTTTCGAACTCTTGAATGGATTTCTCCATTTGAGCCATGTACAGCTCTGCCATCAGCTCTTGATGTTTTGGACCCAATTTTTCCTTGAACAGAGTTTGCAGGTCCTCAGGCATCTGATTGAATATATTTCCATTTACGAATAGACCATTCGAAGAGACACCCAAATCAAGCTTTGTCATGTTGGGAGCCACTTCATTCAAATTAAAACCAATCGCTCCTGTTGTATTGTAAATGACGTCATCCACGATTCCCCGCTCAATGGATTCATAAAGTTCCGAATTACTGGAGGAAACAGGTACTGCTCCCCATGATTTAATCAATTCGTTTCTGGAATACAAACTATTGCTGATTTTCCGCTTTTTAATATCCTCAACCGTTTCGATTGGGCTTGTGGTATATAATTGTGCAGTATCAGTGGAAGAGGCACCCAGCCATACCGCATCCTGAAACTTGTCCTTCATGAATTTATCATAAAATTTATTCATGACACTGACCGCCACATCGGGATTAGGAATGGCAAAAGGCAGGTCCCCAATGGATAATGGGAATAAAATATCATTCTTATCTGAACTTGCGTATAAAAGGCCTACATCAAAGACCCCTCCGCTGACATCATCATAGCCGGTATCGGGTGTACCCAGCTGCGAGCTTGGAAAAACATGAATTTTGACTCGGCCATTTGTTTCCTTCTCCACAAATTCAGCCCAGGGTTCTGAAACATTCTTCGTATATGGATGCGTTGGAGGAGCCAGATTATTATAGTTAAGTTCAAAAACTTTATCACTTTGCGCTGAAGATGAAGCCCCCTCTGTTTTTCCACATGCGGCTAGCAGCAGCATGGCGATAACGGCAACCAACATCAGTCTGATACGCATTACATATCCCCCCATAACTTTTAATTTGGTTTTATTGAATGGTTCCTTAACAAAGAATCAGCCTTTCATTTACCTCGTTTAGCCAGCACCGACTCCAGGATCGGAATTCCTGCATAGAAAGTATCCACCCCCTGGGCGCTCGTCAGTTTAAAGACCTCCATAATCTCTTCAAACGTCGCTCCAAGTCTTAAGGCACTTTGAATATGGACGCGAATTCCGACATCAAATAGATGTGTGGTAGCGCTGTCAATTGCGATATAAATGAATTCTTTCAATTTCGGACTCAGGACATCATTTTCCCAGGGATTTGTCAGAAATTCATAATAACTTTCAAAGAAGTGTTCATCATTCAGCAGAAGAGTGTTCCGGAATTCATGCCAGTAGCCCATTTTTTCGATAAATTTCTGCTTTAACTCTTCCTGGCGGCCATTTAATTCTGCACCTTCATATTTACCGGTCTCGTCAACCAGAATAGGCACTCCCACGGCACAGGTATGCATGCCCAGCACACTTACCAGTTTGAAGACTTCAAGTATTTCCTTTTCTGTAGCTCCCTGATCAAGAGCGTTCTCTATATGGACTTCCAATGTATCCTTGCTTAAATTCGTAGGTGCCGAGCTTAAGGCAACATTGATTAATTCCCTGGACTTTGCATCGAGAATATTATTTTTGTAAGGAGAAGAAACCAGTTTTTTATAAATCTTAAAAAACTCTTCATCATTTTCGAGCAAATACTCTAAAGTTTGATTCCAGTAACCCAATTGTTCCCTATAGGAAGCAGCCTGCCTTTTACCTTCCTCATCCATTCGGGGACCATTTCCATTGTAGAGCTGTTCCTTTTCTCTTGTGCCCATTCAAATTTCCTCCCTTTTTCTAATCGTAAAAATAGCTTGAACCTCTTGCAGCCTTGGGAATAAGATTCATGCTGACCTTTAAAGCAGCTTCTGATTACCCTTATCGTCTTGTATTGGTGTGACACACAAAACTTTTTCAAATATTCAGTATTCTAGGGATATAGGTTTTTTATTCAGAAGCCTTTATTCTGGCTGAACTGCATTTTAATCTTATTTATGCAATGATTGTGCCAAGTGTGGAAACGACGGAACAATAGTAATGAGCTTGGGGATGGAACCCGTTCATTAACAACCTACCTGCCTATTAAAATGTTTTTCTTAAGTGATTAGAGATAGTCCACCGTATAAATTCCTTTTCAGATGGTATCAATAATGAAACATTCCGTTTCGTGTTTGATGCATATTTGGAGGCTAGTTACGGATTAAAAAGGAAGCTTATGCCATGACTTGCTACCGTGTTTCGCTTACAGAATAGGAGTTATAATCGTTACGCAATTTCATTTTAAGGAACTTGCCTACAGAAGTTTTAGGTATCTCTTCAATAAAAATGAAATCATCCGGCAACCACCATTTAGCAAACTGTGGAGCCAGGAAATCCAATAACTCATCCTTGGTTATATGGCCATTGGCGGTTTTGCTTTTTACAATAAAAGCGACTGGACGTTCCTGCCACTTCTCATGAGGAACAGATATGACGGCAGCTTCTGAAACGGCATCATGAGCCATAAGCGCATTTTCAAGATCAACAGAGGATATCCATTCTCCTCCGCTTTTAATTAAATCTTTTGTTCGGTCAACAATTTTTATCGTACCTTCTGCATCTACTGTTGCAATGTCTCCAGTGTATAGCCAGCCATCTTTTACAGCTTCAGCTGTTTTTTCCGGCTGATTATAATACGCATCCGTGATCCATGGTCCACGAACCAACACTTCTCCCATATCCTTACCATTTTGCGTTACCTTACCATGTTCATTTATGACCTTTATTTCAATTCCCGGAACAGGAATTCCCTGTTTAGATATAAATTCCAGCTTTTCCTCTGATTCCAAACCTTGCTGGTAGCTTTTCAATCGGGAAACGGTAGCAACAGGGCTGGTTTCTGTACTTCCATAGGCATGAATAAAGGAAAGATTGTATTTCTCCTGATAGGTTCGGATGATTGCCTTTGGCAGAGCAGAACCTCCGCATACAATATTTCTCAAACTTGATAAATCGTACGTATTGGTGTTCAATTCATTTAATAAACCAATCCATATTGTTGGAACTCCGGCCGTAATCGTAACCCTCTCCGATTCAATCAAATTTCCGAGTGTTTTAAAAGTAAAATTAGGCCCTGGCAAAACTTGTGTGGTGCCAAACCAGACGGAAGCAAATGGGAATCCCCATGCATTAACATGAAACATTGGAACAACATGCATGGCGATATCGGACTCGGATAATGCCATCGTATCCGCTAACCCAAGCATCATACTATGCAAGACAATGCTTCTATGGGTGTATAAAACCCCTTTTGGATTCCCAGTTGTCGCAGAAGTGTAACACATGCCAGCTGGATCATTTTCATTTAAATCTACAGGAAATGTATGATGTTGATTTCCAGTTTTCAAAAGCGTCTCATAATCATAGACAGGCTGAAGGATCGTTTCGGGCAGTTCTTCTTCATCAGACAGGATAATAAACGCTTTTACATGAGGGATGTCATCTTTGATGGTTTCAATGATTGGCAATAAACCCTTATCAATAAGTAAAACTTTATCTTTGGCATCATTAATGATATATTTCAGGTGGTCTGATGAAAGGCGGATATTTATCGTATGGAGTACGGCACCCATACTGGGAATTGCAAAATAGGCCTCCAAATGCCGGTGATCATTCCAGGCAAACGTCCCTACTTTGTCACCGCGTTCCACACCCAATTTTTCCAGCGCACTTGCCAGAGCCCTTGCCCGCTTGGCAAAATCACCATAGGTTAAGCGTGTAATTCCTGTTGCAGTTCTTGAAATGACTTGCTTTTTGGCAAAGTACTTTTCTGCCCTCACCATTAGTGTGTCAATTGTCAATTGTGTATCCATCATCGAACATCTCTCCAATCTATTCACTATTTTAAATGTTGACCGCCTATCAAATATGAAAGACTTTCTGTTATTTACCATGGAAATCTAAGTAGATATCGAGGATTCCTCTGTGTTTTTCTTTGTTTTCTTAAATGCCATTAAACCTATAATTATTAGCGTTATTAAAATCAATACAATTGAAAAGGGACGTGTATAAAAAATATCAAAGTTTCCTCCTGAAATAATTAATGAACGCCGGAAGCTTTCTTCGATAATCGGTCCCAATACAAATGCCAGAATGAAAGAGGCAATGGAAAAGTTTAACTTTATAAAAATATAACTAACAATCCCTATTAACAACGCCAGCCATAAATCAAAATGTAAACTCCTTGATACATATACTCCAATAATCGAAAGGGCGAAAACTACTGGGATTAAGATTGGATTTGGGACAGTTGTGGTTCTTGCAAAGAGTGTTGTTACGTATTTTCCAATCACAAACATTACAATGGTTGTAAGCAGGAAACCAAAAATGATCCCGTAAACTAAATCCGGCTCGGTCTTAAATAGTGTCGGACCTGGTTGAAGGCCGTGAATAATAAATGCTCCACTGATGATGGCAATGGAAGGTGAACCGGGTATGCCAAGAGATAATAGTGGAACGAGTGCTCCTCCTACAGCAGCGTTATTAGCCGCTTCTGGTGCAGCGATGCCCTCTGGGTTTCCTTTACCGAACGTACTCTTTGTCTTAGACCATACTTTCGCAAGGCTATACGAAAACCATGCTGCAGGTCCGGCTCCCATTCCGGGAAATATCCCTACTACAGACCCTGTTACCGACCCAATCCCAATTGGTTTTAAAACACTTCTAAACTCCCGGTATGTTAATTTCGTTTTTAGTTCACTTGACTCATTTACATATCTTTTCTTCATATCCTTGTTGACCATTAAAAAGAGCTCTGTAAAGGCAAACATACCAACTAATAAAGCAATGATTCCAACGCCTTCCATTAATTCAATCTGTCCAAGTGTAAATCGTTGAGCTCCTGTAAAGCTGTCCATTCCAATCGTGGCAGTCATTAATCCCAGAACAGCGGAAATTAAACTTTTAACAGTATCTTGCGTACCTAAAGCACTGACTGCCAGCAAACCTAGCAGAGCAATCCAAAAATATTCCGGTTCAGAAATCATGAGTGCAAATTTCACTAGAAAGTCTGAGAGTAAAATGACAACTAAAGCCCCAAACAACCCACCGATAAAGGAGGCGTAAAGCGAATAAGCAAGTGCTTTTCCTGGTGATTTTTGTTTTGCCAACGCATACCCATCCCAAGCGGTGACCAATGCAGCAGGTGTACCTGGAACACCAATCACTATTGCAGATATAGAGCCTCCATACTCACAAGCCTGGTAAGTTGCCAGCAACAAAAGGATGGAGGCTAATGGATCCATGATATACGTGAGCGGGAGCAAAAGGACAATCGCAAGTGTAGCTCCCATACCAGGAATAGCGCCTACCAGCATCCCAAATAATGTACCAATCACTAATGCTGCCAAATTTGACCAAGTAAATAATATGGATACATCAAAATGCAAAAAATCCATACACTACCCCTTTCTTCTGTTAAAGTGGTAATTTTAAGACGAAATTAAATATTACAAAAATGCTTATTGTTATACTGGCGGCAACAAAGGAGTTCTTTACTATAAATTCTTTTCTCAATCTTTCTGAGTAGACCGAATATAAAATTAATAGAAATAAAAACAAGTGGATATAAAAGAAACCAACAAAAGACCAGCTGAGGATAAATAATGCCATTATTCCTATTGTTAGTAAAATGAGTTTCCCATTGGGTATATCCACCTTTTCCGCTTCTTTTTTTTTCAATGTTTTAACTAAATTTACAATCGTAAATATAATCAAAACTCCCGCCAGTATGGATGGGTAAAATCCCGCCCCCATATTTTCCGCTGTTCCGATCCCTAAAGCGGCGGACGAACGAATATATATAACACCAATCATTAGAATAATGATGCTGGCAACTGTATTTAATAGTTTTGCATTCATGCTTTCACCTCATGGCAAGAGAGTAACCTACTGGATAGGCTACTCTTTATTTTTATTTAATCATTCCATTGCTTCTCATTACTTGTTCATTTATCTTATATCTCTCCTCAATTATTTTCTTAAATTCCTCTGGGCCATTATAAAAAGGTTGTGAACCCCCAGCCGTTATTTTCTCAATCACTTCAGGATCCTCCAATGCATTTTTAAATGCGTCCTGCAGGAAGCTTTTTTCATGTTCGGGCAGCCCTGGCGGAGCAATTAACCCAATCCATGAATCAGAAGCAACTTCCAGTCCAAGCTCATTTAGGGTAGGCGCATCAATATCTTCTGTTCTTTCGGAAGCGATATTAAAGAGAACTTTCATCAATTCAAGATCGACTTGGGATGATGCCACAATTGTTCCATCGACATCACCAGCAAGCAGCCCTTGAACGGTCGGGCCAGTGCCGTCATAAGGAACCGTGATCATATCCAATCCAGCTTTATACTTGACTTCTTCCAATGCTAAATGACCGATTGAACCAACCCCGGCAATCCCCGCCCGGAATTTTCCCGGATTCTTTTTAACATCTTCCAGCCATTCTTCAGCTGTATCCCATGGGGCATCTTTCTTTACAACAAATAACTGTGGACCTGAAACCAGCGTAGCAATTTCTGTAAAACTGTCCCACTCGTAAGCCAAATCATCAGTATGCGTCTTAATGGCAAGACCTGTCTCCATTGCGACTGAAAGGGTATAGCCATCCGGCTTGGAATTATGCAAATAGGTTAAACCGACGGTAGAGGAACCACCCGGTCTGTTTTCAACTATCATCTTTACATTATTCGGGAGGTTTTTGCTAATCGCCTCTGCTAGAATACGAGCGTTCCGATCTGTTCCGCCACCCGGTTCATAAGGAGCAATAAGAGTAATATTTTTCTCGGGGTAATTGCTGGATTTCCCCTTACTTTCGGAGGCTGATGTTGCTTCAGTGGATGAATTATTACTTGAGCAAGCTGCTAATACTAATAAAAGAAATGTGACTAGTAGAAATAAAAATTTTCTTTTCATTGTAAATTCCCCCTTTTTGCTCTATTAGTTCATTTTTCCTTTCTGTTAACCTGCTTATTAAGTCCCCCACTCCTTTCGATTTGGTATCTCTTTAATTCTTCTTATCTAAATACTTGCAATAATTGTGCCAGTTCATAAAGAAACAACTTTAATCCTTTATTACCAGCAACTTGTTCCACCAGAGACCACTATTATCATTTTTATCCCCACACAAAAGTTTGTTTTTGTTTCAATACTGAGTTATTCGTTTCATAAATGAAGCGTTTTCATAATTTGTATTTATGCGCACGAAGGAGCAGATTTAAGAAAGGGTATTTTTGATGTGACAGTCGGACAACCACTTTTATAAGCAAAAGAGCACCCTCCATATCCGGGTGCTCTGCCTTTAGTCTTAATGCATTTTTATTACCAACTAATGAACGAACCATGAGTCTCTTGTCATTAGGTTGCTGTATCACCAGCCAACTTTATTCATGGTTTACCGTCTTTAAGGTCGGATTTTAACCATCTTTCAGCTTCTTCTTTATAAATCCCGTTTTTTCCTATCCATCGCCTTATTGTATTCATCTAAATATACTTTCTCTGCATTTTCATCTAAAACCCTGCGTCATTTGGACTTAAAAGCATTCTTTGGTATTTTCACATGGATGCCTTTATTGCCGTTGACCACTTGTGTGATCATGAAGTCTGCTCCGACACTCAGGAACGAATAGGCATCATGTTTTTTCAGACCCCCTATTTCCTGAAGGAAACTAATTGATTCAAGGGAGCCGGTGCGTACGGCTTCCTCTAGGTCTTTATGGAAGGCGTGGATCATCCAGTGTTCCTCTGTTTCAAGAATCGGCAATCGGTATGAAAGGTCTTTCCGTACCGTGACACGAATCAGGCAATTGACGGAGGCTTCCACTGCCGTGCCTGTCAGCTCGCTGTTTCCCTGAGCGAGATGGGCATCGCCGAGTGAAAGGAGGGAACCCTCTGTCTGGACAGGATAATACATCGTTGTTCCCTTCGCAATCTGCCAGTTATCGATATTTCCGCCATGGATATCCGGAGGAGTTGTATCAATGGGCCCCTCTTCGGCAGGAGCAACTCCGATTGTGCCGACATGGATTCTCGCTGGAATCTGAATTCCCGGAAGAGCCTCCGTCCGTTCGGTATCTTCTGGGTGGACCATGCCCCCTGGAATTTCATACTTTCCGGGATAGTGATACGAAAATTTGGCGGTCACCCATTCGTTAGCGTCATCGATTTCATAAATCCTCACCCGCTCGTTTTCATCGAACTCCTCAAACAGGTAGCCCCACGCTGCACCAACATTCGCTCCATATCGGAGACGGGGTTCCAGATCCAGAATCTGAACTTCAAGAATATCCCCCGGCTCCGCCCCTGCGACATGGATCGGTCCTGTCATGAGATGCGGACCCGGCTTGCGATTTTCTTCAGGTATGCTGTCATAAATCTCCTTGATACCATCATCCATCATTAAGTCAGGAGCATCTCCGGCATGATGGGTCACCGTTTCCACATAAACGACATCCCCGGAATCCACTTCAAGCGCCGGGTTTAGTTTTTTGTCAAAATAGCCCCAGTGAACCGTTTCGGGCGTTGCTCTTAGCGTATGGAATCTAGCGTTTTTTATATCAGACAGGGGTGAAGTCCTGTATTTCATTAAATTAATTCCTCCTCCAATTAAAAGCATCTTTTAAACCAATTTCCTTGATTGGCACCCAATAAACACATGGAAACGTTCTTTTTAAAGTCCATGTAAAAAAATGCTGAAGGAGAAAATCAATATATTGATTACAAAAAAGCATTGAGTCCTTCAATGCTTATATTCGTCAAAGTCGGTTCTTTAAAAAAACCTAGTGTTTTTATAGGAATAGTGTTATATAATAATTTCTATAAACAACAAGTATCTTACAAAAAGATGGTGCCCTTAGATGAGTGATGAAAAAGTTATTTATAATGGAAAGCTTTACACAGTAATTTTTAAATACAGCTCCGGCTATTGGGAAATAAAAGCACAAGATAGCCTATTTATTGTCGAACTAGTTCATGAATCAGAAGTTCAAAAAGTGACTAAATAATTTTTGTATCGTAAATAGGTTTGTTCATTCAATGAATAACTGAGCTTAATAATCACCTTCCTCTTCTTCATTGCTGCCTTTTTTTGATTATCGTTTGAGAAGTAAACCGTTTTATTCCTTATTTATTTCAAACCTTTTTTAAAAGCTCCTCCTTTACCCTTTCTTTATAATCGGCATTTTCCTTAGTAAATTTAATTTGAAGGCTCTTCGTTAATCTTTCGTAGGTCCTCAGCAATTCCTCATTTGTTAATTTTTTCAAATCCATTAAATACCCCCATTTCACAATTTTGTGTCTTCAAATCCACGAAGTTTCATCCAGGATATGGGTCATATAAAAGCACGATGAAAATGGTCATCTCTTCAGATTATTCATGCTGTTGGGGGGTTATTACTTCGTTAAATTACTCCTTTAGGCTTTCACCCCATACCCCGATTCAGTAAAAATCCTCCTATTTCGCTTAACGCCAGAACACGTTGGCTAATGGGTGAGGATGAGAATGAACTATTAGTAAATAGCATTTTGGGTAACGCTATGTTAGCATGAACGAAAATAATGAAAGAGGAAGTAAACGCTTGTGAACGACAAAACCTCCAAAACCCAATGTTACTATCACAAAACAGAAGAATCCTGAATTAAACAATATTTATGGGTTCACTGATTTTCATCTTATCCCAAGAGATAATGGTGGAATTTTTATGTTCTATAATCAGAATAAAGAGCCGCTGTTTGTTGGAAAGGCGAGAAAATTGAGGCCGAGAATAAAAAAACATTTTGAGGATACGGTTTCTCCAATTAAGATGCATAGAGATGAAGTAACTAAAATCGAGGTTTGTGTGGTTGTTGATCCTGTCCATCGGGAATAACCCTGAAGTTTTCACCATTCCTTCGGTTCATAGTTCAGGTCTCTGAATAATTGGGCGGGAGGTTTCCGAGATGGATGTTCATGATCCGTGTGCGTTGCAGCCGGTAAACCTCATAGCCTAACGCTTCGCACATGCGGCGAATTTGGCGATTCAGCCCTTGAGTCAAAATTATTTCAAACTCAAATTTTGATAAAGGCGTTACTTTGCATGGAAGGGTTTTTGTTCCCAGGATTCTGACTCCTTCCGACATCTGCTTCACAAACTCGGGAGTAATCGGCTTGTCTAGGAAACGATATATTCTTTTTCATGTTTATGTTCTGCTCGCAGGATTTCATTTACGATATCGCCATCGTTTGTTAAAAGGATCAAGCCTTCAGAATCTTTATCCAGCCGGCCGATATTAAAAATCCTTAATGGATGGTTGACTAAATCGACGATATTTCCTTTTACATTCTTCTCTGTTGTACTGGTAATTCCTACAGGTTTATTCAAAGCGATATAGAGATGATTTCTGGCCACCCTGACAGGTGCTCCACTTACCAGTACATCATCCCCAGGATTTACCTGGTCGCCTATTTGATCCCGTTTGCCATTGATGGTGACTCTTCCTTCACTAATTAATTTATCAGCGCCCCGCCTGGATGCTTTTCCAGCTTCACTTAGGTATATTTTGATTCGAATCGTAATCACAACCATGAAAAAAATGTTTAAGCTGCTGGGCATAGGACCTTGGAATATGTTTTATTATGGACTGACCCTACTGTTGGGACTGACGATTGGCTCTTGGTCGATCATTATTGGCTTCCTGTTGTTAACCGCTTTTGCCATAATCACGAAAAAACTGCCTAAAATTGGCGTTTTTTTAAATATGCTGCTGCTTGGGCTTTTCATTGATTTATTTATTTGGCTACTGCCAAGTATTGATAGTGTAGTAGGGGCTGTGATTTCTTTTATTCTTGGCCTTGTTTTAATTGGATATGGAATCGGGCTTTATGTATCAGCTGACCTGGGTTAGGGACCGCGTGACAGCATGATGATCATGATCGCTGAGAAAACGGGATGGAGCATCCAATGGGTCCGAAATGGGATGGAACTTTTTGTACTCATATTGGGCTGGATGCTGGGAGGACCTATCGGCATTGGAACCATCTTTATTGCCTTTTTCATGGGACATTTTGTCGGTTTTTCCTTACCGCAATGCAAAGGACTGCTTGAGTACTTTCTTGATAAAAAAGAGCACAAAAAGCTGACCTTCCCTTAATTTGGGGTCAGCACATTTGGGCTTACTCTTCTTTATGGAAAGCACTTAATGTTATTATAAGCACAGACATCCTCCAATATTAGGAAGTTTAGGGGTTAAGGCTCATTATTAAACACAAAAAGAAAAACAATATTTTTTCTTACAGAAATGATGTTCTTCTTTTTTAAACTTATACTTCCTACATTTTCATTGGATTTTCACTAAAATCTTTTTATTTACTTTTGATGAAAACAGAGGATTGGTTTTAGATTGTTTTGGCAGCTACAAAACTTATAGCCCTGAAGCTAATAAGGATTCATCCTTTAGTTTATATGTAAAATGAATGAATTCCTCCAGATCCTCCTGGTCTATTACCTGTTCAAAGTCACATGGTTTTCCTAAGGTAATTCCCCTTTGGCTAGCAACTGAAATCATTAAACCTAACTCATAATACATATTTTTCGATAATAATCCTTTTTCAATGTTCTTCACTATTTCATTGAAAAAAGCAACCAAAAGGTCAGTAGGTAACTTTTAATAAAACTCCATGATTTACATCTCCCCTTTTAAACCTTTAAAAAAATCGATTCCCTTTTTCCCCATTATAAATAAGCGATTGTAGATGTTTGTCGATTTAATTGAACTTTTACAAACATTTTACCAGTCATTTATCTTTCTTCATGTTAGGAATTTTGACAGCTGATCCTTTATCATATTTACAAAAGGTCATTATATCTTTAGAAAAATCATCCTTAGTCTAATCTAATATCGGCTCACCATACACCACTACAATGACGGCTACTACCACCGTTCCCACTTATTATCATAATTGTAAACGCTTACAATTTTAAGTGGATATTTTTTACAACTAGCAAAAGCACTTTAGGATTACCGGATCCCCTGTTGATTTTCTTCTGAACATTCATTAGCTAGAGGATAAAACATTTTTTTATTTCAATGGCATTAATCGTTTGCCTGTTCACATTACATTTTTCAGCCAATTTCCCTTGTGAAAGACCATTTTTTTCTCGGTATTGCTTAATTCTATTTTCCATAGCACTATCCACCTTTAGAATTTTAAGCAGTAAAACATCTTTTACACCTTATATGTCTTTTTACTTCTTACTATTATCAATACAACAACCAATCCTTTTAAATGACTGAGCTCTTCTCTTTCCTGCACTAAAAATATATTCTAAAGCCCCTGTTTTACTCAGCAACAAATGTGAATTACAGAAGAAAAGGCTGATAAATTTTCATCTAAAAGTGAACTCAGCATCCACTTTCAAATTGAAGTTGTTAAGAAACAATTATTTCAAATAAATTTGCATAAAAACATTATTATTAGCATAAGACCAAACAGTATTTTCATTAAGGAATCCAACAAAAAAGTGCGTTGATCACTTGGATCGACGCACCCTTTCGTATCATAAGGTTAGCCGGATATTTCTGGTTGACCCTATTTTATATGGTTTTATCATTACCGTAGCCGGGGCAAACAGAAGCGCCTGCGGGATTTAATCTCGTCAAGGAAAAAGCAGAAAAACATAGGTTAATATAGCTTGGACAACGGATAAACCTGCAGCCCAAAGCGCCCTTCTGTATTTTTGCTATGGAATGACCGGCAATAGGATATGCGAGGGATACTTTTCACTATGATAGATTTTTTGGGTAGCAGCGATCATTTCTTTACTGTCTTTCCCCGATTCCCCTGTATTAAGATTCCGGTCAAAACGCGGGAAATTGCTGCTTGAGATTTCTACACGAAGCTTATGGCCTTTTTTAAACACATTGCTCGTTGCCAGCAAGTCGATTTCATAGCGATAAACTTCATTTGGGGTAATGAGCGATGGCGGCTGATTATTCTCCCGGTATTTGGCGCGGATAATCCCGTCTGCAATGTTGATGGCTTTCCCATTCGAATGAACATCGACGAGCTTTGCCGTAAAGTCGGTGTCAACAGCAGAGCTTGAGGCATAAAGGATGACCTTCACAGGCCCGGTTACTTCCAAATCCTCTGTCAATAACCCACTACAGTAGACCAATACATCCTCCCGCTCCTCAATATATTGTTGGTCAATTGGGCCCCTTGGGTAATTCGCAGGCAATAAATGGTTCCCTCCCAGAGTCGGAACGGGATTGGCCGGGTCGTATACATAAGTGTCGAAATTCTCGTCCTGCGGCATGTTAATCGATAAGCTGCCATCGCCATTCTTTGTATTGGCCTTCCCGTTACTCTCGAAATAATACGGAGTATAAACGGTCCGTTGTAATGGCCACTCCTGTTCGCTGCGCCATTTATTCTCACCCATGACAAAGATTTTCACTGGAGCCTCATCGATAATCCCATTCTGAATTCCTTTTAACCAATAATCAAACCACTGTAATTGCAGGCTCGTTAAATCGGTTTTCATATCAAGCAGCAAACTTGATGCGCTTAATCCGAAATTCAATTCTCCGACCTGCGGGGCAAAACCCGCATGGGCCCAAGGGCCAATCATCAGCTTTGTATGGTTTTTGTGTTTCCAGGTTTCATAGTGTTCGAGGTCCTGGCCTAATAATAGGTCGTACCAGCCGGCAAGGCCAAACACAGGAACATTGAACCTTGCCGCCTTTTCCTTCAGCCCGATTTCCTGATGGAATTCATCGCGCATCTCGTGTTCCAAAATATCGTGAACAAACGAAGCGAAGCCATCACCAAGTTTGAGCCACTCGCTGTCCTGTAGCGGTAACTGCTGAAATCCTGCCTCTTCAATATGGTCAATCGCATCCACAAGCTGCATGAATTCCCGGCCAAAGTCTTCCTTCCCTTTTTTGGCCTTTACGACGGCATTAGGTCCAATCGTGGCTAACGACCATGAAATCAACAGACCCAGTTCGAGCGCGCCGCCTCGATACATGAACGCATCGGCTCCCCAAGTAATCGGAAAAATGGCTTTCAGGTGCGGTGGCTGCATGGCTGCCGCCTGAAATTGCGTCATTCCCTTATATGACAGGCCATACATCCCGACATTTCCATCACTGTAAGGCAAGGAGGCGGCCCATTCTACTGAATCAAACCCATCCTGATACTCATTCTTATAAATGTAAAACGGCTCCCCCTCTGATTCGAACCTGCCGCGGACATCTTGAATAATGACAACATATCCCTGATGAGCGGCTGCAATGGGATCCAATACCATGGTTGTCAACGGAAGAAACGCCTTGTTATATGGTGTCCGTTGAAGCAATACAGGGTATTTTCCTTCCCCCTGAGGCCGGAAGACATCTGCGTATAGAATTGTTCCGTCTTTCATAACGGCCGGCACATTCTTTTCGTGAATGATACTGCTCAAAAGAATCTCTCCTTCCTTAGCTACCGTAATTTCTTCCCCTACCATTCAAATGCTACTCTTCCCCCAAATAATCAATCGCCAACGCGATAAAATAACGAATTGATTCTATGAACTTATCGATCTCGACATATTCATTTGGCTGATGGGCAAGTGTCGGGATTCCTGGACCAAAAATGAAGGTGGGAACCTGGAGGTGCGGGGTATAGACAGATGCGTCCGTATAATAATTCACACCTGTTGGCTTCAATTCCAGGTTCAGATGGTTTTTTCCTGTCTCGATCGCAAGTTTTATAAAGTCATTAGATTCGTCTGTGCCCACCGATGCCATGCTGTTTAACACATGAATCTCATAATCTCCGACAACAGATTCTACCAATTCCTCAATATCTTTTAAAATTTGCTCATTGCTCTGCCCTGGAACGGTTCGGATATCAATGGTCATTTTGCATTGGTCAGGAACCACATTCGTTTTGACTCCGCCTTCGATTGTTCCGATATTCAGCGTCGGATGGCCTAAAACCGGGTGTGGCCTGTATTGGAACTGATAGGTTTGCAGAAGGTTGATGATTTCATTCATCTTTAGAACCGCATTTATTCCCTTGTCAGGCATCGAACCATGGGCCGTTTTTCCGTAGGTGGTGATCTCCAGCCATAAACAGCCTTTATGGGCATGGAAAAGTTGATTTTCACTCGGTTCTGATACCACTAAGGCGGTGGCCTTGTTGATTTGTCCCTTTTTCACTACTTTTTTCGCACCAAATCCGTCTACCTCTTCACCCGCTGTCCCGACAAACTGCAGCTTCCCGTTTAGCTTCACTCCGGCCTCATCCAAATACTTCAAAGCAAGGATCATCGCCGCGACCCCGCTTTTCATATCCGTTGTCCCGCGGCCATATACCTTATTAGCGACCACCTTCCCGGAAAACGGGTCATGCTCCCACTTTACCTTTCCCGTCGGAACGGTATCAAAATGACCGCTGTATACCAAGTAAGGATCATCACTTTCCTCATTCGGGTATGTAACGAATAAATTCGCCCGGTTGTCCCCCAGGTCATCCAATTCCACCTGAAGATTAGTCGAGTTTAAAAAAGCTTGGATCACCTCGGCGACAACTTTTTCATTTCCTGGCGGATTAACACTATTCACCTGAATTAACGATTGCAAGAATTGAACTGCTTCCTTTTCGTCAATTTTGTTAAAAACCTTTGATTGTATAACAGCCATAAAGATTCCTCCCTTTAGATTGTTGATCATACCGCCCGTTTGAGAAATATCCTTAAACGGGCATTTAATCAATATGGAGTATTACTGTGAATGCTCTCCAAGCCAATCTTCCAAAATTCCATTTAATTTTCCCGTCATTGCCAGAGAGACATGGCCGGCTTCCACACTTAAGTAGGTTTTATCTTTACTTGACACTAAATCCATTATTGGCAGGCTCTGGCCTGCCGGAATCAGCGTATCGTTTTTCGAACTAACCACCAGCATGTTTGCGGTAATTTTTCCTAAATCGACCTTTTGGCCATGAATGGTGAACTCGCCTTTTACCAGCTTATTTTCTTTAAAAAGATCGTTGGTCAACTGGCGAAAGGCACCGCCCGTTAACGGTACATGGCCGCTATTCCATTTATTCATCCGCTTCCACTTTTCTACAAACACTTTATCATTTGCACGAGCCAGAAGGTTGACGTACGGACTGTTATAAATCGGTGCCGTCACCGACCGGAACATGGCCTCCACGTAAGCAGGCGGAATCACTCCGTATACCTCGATCAGCCGATCCGCGTTGAATCCGTTGTTTTTTAGTTCTTCCTCCCATTTATCAGGAAGTACTGAAACGCTAAAATCGATCGGAACGGTCGCGACAATCAGGTTTCGAATGGGTTCCTCCGCAATTGCGGCATACATCGCTGCGAATGTTCCGCCCAAACAATAGCCGATGACCGACACTTCCTCCGCTCTTGAATGCCGTAACGCTCGCTTTACCGCCTTTGAAATATAGTCGGCGATATAGTTTTCAATATTCAGTTCTTTATCTTCGTATCCGGCAATTCCCCAGTCCAATAAATAAACATCGTAGCCATTGTTTACTAACCCTTCCATCACACTTGATCCCGGGGCAAAATCGAGGATTGATGGAGTATTAAATAGGGAATAAATAATAAAAACCGGGATGTCATATTTCTTTTCTTCAGGCGCATAATGCCATAGTGTTGCTTTATTTTTTTTCCATACAAGTTTTCTCGGAGTGTTATTGGAACCGAGCTCAGGTCCCTTTATGGCATTCGTAAATTCTGTCCAACGCTCGATTTCTTTTTCATAATTAAAAGTGGTCCTCGTTTCTGTTGCCAACATGATTCCTCCTTCCTATTATTTGGATAACGGTACTAATTCCCGTTCTTTGTTCACATTATTTTCTGCCAATAGCGCTTTAAGACTGGCAATCTCCTCTTTTAAGCTATTCATCCCGGCTAATTCCCTTTTTAGCTCAATGAGTTCGAAGTGAATCTCGTCGATCTTTTGCAGCTCCTTTTTGTCTTGTTCCTGCTCGGTTTTAAGCTGCTTGATTTGCTTGCTGATGTTCCGGGAAGCCGCTGTTAAACGATCAAGCTTTTTATTTGCGGATTCGATGGAATCCTCTACATTCCAAAATTCTTCTTCTAATGCTTCCAGCTTTTCCTCTGCTTGAATCGACAGCTTCGTTGCATTGGCGAGGTCTTGTTTCGTCGGTAACTGTAACTGATTGAGCAATAGCTGCTGGTTTTTTTGAAACATCTCCAAATACCGCAGCTGGAAATCATTTGCTCCCTGCGAAAACTTTACATAGTCAGAACTGTTTGTCCAAATTTGGAGCGCGTCATTTGCTTGTTTTTCCCAGCTATTCATCCATTTTTTCCATGCTTCATATGGGTCATATATTTTGCTCCCCGTCATTCCAATCCCCCGTTTCTTTAATAAGCACTTAAACGACTGATTTCTGTTCATCCAATTTGGCTGAAACCTGATCGGCTTTGTTTTCTTTTAAAATAAAGGCACATAAAGCCGCCAAAGCGGAAACAATCGCAAAAAAGATAAAGACCTTGCTAAAATCCTGTGTTCCATCGGCGCCAACGGTCACGAGATAACCAGCAATCAGCGGCGAGACGAATGAACCCATTTGTCCGATTCCATTTGCCAACCCTGTAGCACTTCCAACGATTTCCTTAGGATAACGTTTTGGCAAATACGCATAGATGGAGCCAAAGTTCAGGTTAACGAAGAAGCCCACCAGCAAAAGCAATGTCAGCAACATACCTGTATTTCCTTTATCGACAGAACCAAGCATCCATAGCACCGGAATGCTTCCCAGGTACCCGATTAAGGCCACCGGCTTCATCCGATGAACGACATTATCCATTAGCCAGCCCCCGAGCATCATCGCAAAGAAGGCGACAATATAGGGAGCGGATGCGAACAGACCCATTTCCTTTAAATTCAACCCATGCTGTGTCACAAGGAACGATGTTAGCCATGTCGATGTTCCCCAATAAACAGCCAGCTGGCAAAATAAACATAAGGTAAAGACATAAAAATTAAGATCCTTAAGGAATACCCCGTAGCTTTTTCGCTTTTCTTCCTTCGTCATCTTTACTGGACCGGTATTGTTCTCCTCTATTTCCTGATCCTCGCTTAATCTCCCTTTTTCAATCATTTCTTTTGGAGAATCCGCGACAAAACGCCATAACAGGAAGATGGCAAGTACACCTGGAATGGCCAGAACGAAGAATACCGGTCTCCAGGCACCGTCAAAGAAGTAAATGGAAATACTGGTGACGATGACGGGAACGATGGCAGGTGCCACTGCCCATGAGGTCGCAAAGAAGGAGACGGCTCGCCCTCTTTCTTTAAATGGGAACCAGTTATTGATGGCACGGATCGCAGGTGCGAAATGGTGTCCTTCTCCAAGACCCAAGCCGATTCGAAGTGCGATAAACTGGGCAAAATTTTTAACGACTCCGGTTAATGCGGTGACGAATGTAAAGACGATGACGGCAATATACATAACTTTTTTTGAGCCAAATTTATCAGCCAGAAAACCGGCACTGATTTGCGCGGCTGCATAGGCAAAGAAAAACACGGAAGCCAGCTGTCCGACTTCGACTGGAGTTAAATTCAAATCTTGTTGGATATAAGGCAAAAAGGTTAGAACCGCCATTCGGTCAAAATAGTTAATGATGTAGACCAACCAAAGGATGATTAGAACCCAATACCGATATCCCCATGCTTTTTTCATAACAGTAGACATTTTCACACTTCCTCCCTATGATTCATTTCCGATTGTTTGCGGGTTTCTTAATACATTTTTTAAGATTTTTCCACCTGGGTTCCTGGGCAGTTCCGAGGCAAATTCGATCAGTTTAGGAACTTTATAATTGGCTAGTCTTGCGGCTACGAATTCGCGAACTTCGTCCTGATCGAGGGTTTCGCCATTCTTTGGAACAACGACGGCTTTGACCACTTCGCCAAACAGCGCGTCAGGAATACCGACAACGGCGGCTTCTAATACTTTTGGGTGATTATAAAGGACATTCTCTACTTCGATAGAAAAGATTTTTTCACCACCGCGGTTAATCAAATCTTTTTTGCGGTCGACAATATAGACAAACCCATCGGAATCGATCCTGGCCAAATCCCCTGACCTCCAATATCCGTTTAGGAAGGATGTCCGGTTGGCCTCTTGATTGTCCCAATAGCCCTCGACAACCATCGGGCCTTTAATGAACAATTCACCGACTTCTCCTGGCAGGCACAGTTCATCTTCTTCGTTTACGACGATCATGTCTCCGACCGGGACTGGCAGCCCGACTGAATCCATTTTGCTTTCGTGATAACTTTTAGGCATAATGGTCGCCGGTGACGAGGTTTCCGTTGCTCCATATGCATTATGCAGGCTGGCGTTCGGAAAGCATTGTTTCAGCTTACAGATGGTTTCCGAAGACATCGGGGCCCCGCCATAAGCAATTACCCTTACATTTGCATAGTTGTATAAAGAAAAGTTGGGATGCGCCATCATCATGATGTAAATGGTTGGAACGTTAAACAGGAAGCTAACCTGTTCCTCCACCGTTAACTCAATGAATTCCTCGGTTTGATATCTCTTCATGATGACAGACGTCCCGCCAACTCGTACCATGTGAAAAAGCTGGCCAATCAACCCGGTTACATGGAAGAGCGGAACAGCGATTAATGTCTTGGCTTCCTGGTTGGTATGTAACACCATTTCATAATTCATCGAACTGTGGATCGCCCCTAAATGACTGCCGACAGCGCCTTTTGGCAGGCCGGTCGTCCCGGACGTATACATAATAAATAATGGCTCTTCTTCCGACATAGGTACGTGCTGGACAGAAGAGGCTTGTTCTACGATTTCATAGGGGAGGTAATCCTTTCGCTTTGGTGTCTGATCTCCAATTAAAAAGAAATATTGAACAGTGGGAATGGACTCCTCATCTCTCATCGCTTCAACTTTATGCAGGAATTCATCATCAACAAATAGCAGCCTGCTGCCGGATTGCTTCAGCATATAGGTAAGCTCTTTTTCTTTTAATCTTGTGTTTAGCGGCACGACGATGGCCCCTAATTTGGCACAGGCAAACACAAGCAGGCAAAACTCAATGCTGTTCCCCAATAAAAGCGCGACCCGGTCTCCTTTTTTCACACACATCGATTTTTGCAAATTTCCGGCAATCTTTTCGACTTTGGCCTTCATTTCCTGATACGTTAACCGGACTCCATTCATGACCAGGGCCTCTTTGTTTCCAAATTTTGCAGCCGACTCCTCCAGCATCGCAAAGAGATGTTTGGTCCGGTTTTGAAACACTTTAACTTCCCGATTAAAGTGCGTTTCCTTGATAATCTTCATATTAAAACCTCCTAAAACGATTGCCTTATCTTGCCGTCCATCCTCCATCAACATTCAGCACCTGCCCGGTCACGTATTTTGAAGTATCGGAAGCGAAGAATACGACAGGTCCGACAAGGTCCGATGTTTCGCCGATTCGTTTAATCATGGTGGAGTTAATGATTTTCTCCGATCTTTCCGGATCAGAAAGCCACTCTTTTGTCATCGGTGTGCTGATATAGCCCGGTCCAATCGCATTCACCGTAATGTTATAAGGAGCTAATTCGTCCGCCCACACTTTGGTTAATTGGTTAATGCCACCTTTACTGGCAGCATAGGAAGTTTGAAACGGCATTCCAACACTTCCGAGAATGGAAGAAATATTAATGATTTTCCCATATTTTTGTTTGATCATCTGTTTGGCGGCAGCCTGTCCTGCCAGGAAAATTCCTTTAAGGTTAACATCCAAAACCGTATCCCAATCACTTTCTTCTACTTCCGGAAGTGGTTTGCGGATATTCATCCCAGCATTGTTCACTAAAATGTCCAACGAACCATGCTGCTCGACAATTTGGCCAACCAGGGCTTCAACTTGATCCTTTTTCGTTACATCGCAAGGAAGATAGGAAGCTTCAATCTTCTCTTTCTTTAGCTGTGAAACAGCATATTCCCCTTCCTCTCTTCCACGGCTGGAAATAACCAGTGTGGCCCCATAATGCCCTAATGCATGGGCCATGCCATAACCAATGCCTTTACTTCCCCCTGTCACAAGCGCAACCTTTCCATTAAGATGAAAACTCGGTATGTTCATCCCTTCGACCTCTTTCCCTTTTTTAAAATGGACCATTCTATCGATGAACTCACTTTACCTAATTGCAATTTGCGTGCCAAAGTCATAATTAGACAAAAAATTAAAAATATTTCGACACAACTTTCCAAAAATAGATTATTTTCTACTTTTTTATTGAAGTCATATCGCAAATACGTAAAAGAAAATAAAAAAGCCAGCAAATATTTGCTGACTTTTCAGAATTTTGATTCCCTTATTCATCAAAAAGTTAAACCGAGCCTTTTCATTTTTTTGACTAGCGCAGATTGACTGATCCCTAATGCCTCGGCCGCACGCCGGGTGGTTTTCAATCGTTCCATCTGTTCTTTTATCATTTTCCGTTCCAGATTCGCTACGGTTTCTTTCAGTTTGCCTGTTTCCGATTTCATCATCCCCACACTTTGTAACATATAGGGCGGCAAATCCTTTATTGATATTTCATCCAGGTCGGCCATGACCGCCAGCCGTTCAATCAGATTTTCAAGCTCCCTAATATTTCCGGGCCAGTTGTAAGCTTCAAACAATTGGAGAGTTTCAGGATGGAAACGTTTGTTCAAGGTGTTCTTTTCGTTCATTCGTTTTAAAAAATAGAAGGCGAGCGGGACAATATCCACCCTCCTATCCCTTAAAGGGGGAACCTTGATGGGAACGATATTCAGCCGATAGTAAAGATCACGCCGAAAATCATTTTTCTCGACCATTCTCTCTAAGTCCATATGGGTGGCGGAAATAATCCTCACATCAATTTTAATGCTTTTTGTACCACCTACACGCATGATTTCAAATTCCTGCAGCACCCTTAGCAGCTTGACTTGGAGGTCGATTGGCATGTCTCCAATCTCATCCAAAAAAATCGTTCCCCCATTGGCCAGTTCAAATAAACCAGGCTTTCCTTGACCGTTTGCCCCTGTAAAGGCCCCTCTTTCATAGCCAAACAATTCGGATTCCAGCAGATGATGGGGGATTGCCCCGCAGTTTACTTTTACTAATGGCTTCGCGGCCCGGTCGCTTTCTTGATGGATGTAGTTGACGATAACTTCTTTTCCGACACCGGATTCTCCTAAAATAAGGACACCAGAGTCAACCTTGGCCACCTTTCTTGCCAGATGGAATACCTTCATGATTTCCTGGCTTTGAGCAACAACTCCATCCAGATGCATCTGGATTAATTCCCTTTTTCTTAATTCCTGGATTTCACTGATGTATTGATCGGTCATTTTTCTCGAGTGAAGCAGTTCGGTTTTCATCTGATTCAAGTCCGAAATATCCCTTACATTGGTCACTACATAGACGATTTGGCCATCTTGACCAAAGACTGGATTTCCGGTTACCAGCAATTCCTTTCCTCGAACGGATTGGATAATCGTCACGGGTGCCCTTTGTTCCAACACCTTTACAGTCACCGATTCCGACACGATTCCCTCTTTTACCACCGTCCTCATATTCTTTCCAAGCAATTCTTCGCTCGTGACGCCCGTGATCCTCGAATACGCGGCATTTACCATGATGCCGACGCCTTCTTTATCTGCAACAAAAATGCCATCATAGCTAGATTGAAAAATGGAAACCAAAATGTTTTCAATATCCGCCTTGTTAATCCGGTCAAGTTTCATACATTCTGATAAATCTTCTGCATGGATGGATTGGATTGTCATTTTTATTCCCCCCAATGAGCATGAAAATACTGAAAAAAAGATTGATTCCATTTCGAATCATATTTCTGCTTGATTCGAAATGGAATCGTTCTTATCTCATATAATTCTACAAAAAATGTAAAATTCCTTTTTGAAACGGGTTTTTGTAGGTAACTCGTAAATCGCAAATACTTTATCCGATAGAGACATGTGACAGAAAAGATTCTCTTTCAGCCATGTAATAACATAAAAATAGCGTTACCTTTATCGTCAAGCACCCGTTGAACATAAGCACTCTCAACTATGGAACCATTTCTACTCTAATAAAATACAGGGTCATCCCCGATGCGAAATTCCTCCTACACCGGAAATGACCCTTTAAATTTAAATTCTATTAAATTCTCCGTTCTTTTCCTTCCCAATGTGGATCTCTTAAAAAGCGCCGCATGACTTTGCCAACTGCACTTTTCGGCAAGGTATCGATAAATTCAACAGAGGCAGGTTTTTTATACGAAGCGAGTCTGTCTTTGCAAAATTGAATGATTTCGTCTTCGTTTACTGTTGCTCCGTTTTTGAGTACAACATAGGCTTTGACCGCTTCCACCCACTTTTTGTCTGGAACACCGACAACAGCTGCCTCTTGAACGGCCGGGTGTTGGTAAAGCACTTCTTCCACTTCACGAGGATAAATATTAAATCCTCCAGAAATAATCATGTCTGATTTGCGGTCCACAAGGAAAAGATATCCGTTTTGGTCCAAGTACCCCATATCACGGGTATGAACCCAACCATCCTTTATCGTATCTTGTGTTAGTTCGAGTTCTTTCCAATACCCAACCATTGCCTGGCTTGATTTTACTGCAATTTCACCGACCTCACCTGCAGGAAGCTCCTCGCCATTTTCATCGATAATTTTGATCGAAGCAGTTGGAACAGGGCGGCCGCAAGATAACAGCCTTGCTTCCCCTTCTTCTCCTGAACCAGTATGATCGTTCTTATTTAAAATCGATAAAATGAGTGGAGCTTCCGTTTGACCGTAATACTGTACAAATTTCGGCCCCCACAATTCAAGCCCGCGCTTTAATGCTTCGCGCGGCATTGGGGATGCACCATAAATAATATTCCTGACAGACTCAAACGAATACTGCTCAACATTTGGATGATTTAAAAGCATGACAATCATAGTTGGAACGAGATTCAATGTTGTGGGTTTTTCATGATGAATGGTTTGAAGGTATTGGTCTGGAAGGAATCCTGATAAGATGGAATTAGCTGCTCCGGATACCCAATGCGGCAGCACCAATGTTCCTGATGCATGAGTGAGAGGGGCCGCATGCAGCATGATATCCCCTTCTTGAATATCCAAGGTGGTTAAAATATTATTGGAAATGGCAACCCAGGTTTCCTGTGTATGGACAGCAGCTTTCAAAGTACCTGTCGTTCCCGAAGTATATTGAATGGTCGCCAAGTCAGATTCGGACAACGTCACAGGGGGCTCATCTTCAGAAACTCCCTGCACAAACTCTTGCATATTAATTATCCAAGCCTCTTTGGTCGCTCCATTCATTTGACAAAAATAAGTTAGGTCGGAACAATGCTTTTTGATTTGCAGGGTACGTTCACTGAATTCTTCAGTAAACAAAAGCGCCTTGGCGTCTGTCTCTTTTACCATATGGATATGTTCGGCTTCAGAAAGCCTCGTATTCAACGGCACCCTGACAAGTCCAGCTTGTAAAAGCGCAAAATCAATTTCCAGGCTCTGTAATGAGTTGGCCAGCAAAAATGCTACGCGATCTCCCTTTTTCAATCCAAGACTTAACAATGAATTGGCCAAGCGATTACTATTTCGGTACACTTGTTCAAATGTTAACTTTTCCCCTTCGAAAATGGCTCCAGTATGATTTGGAAAATAGGTAGCTCCTCTTTTGATTAACTCGACAGCTTTCATTCGCAATTCCTCCCCCACTATATTTGAATTTTGGATGAACCTAATACTCCTAAAATGCGCTTTAAACGATTAGAATTGGCCGTGCCTTCCTTGTCCTTTTGAAAAACGTGTCGCTCCCTCACGTGTTTCTCCACTATTTATAACATTCATGCCTAACAGAAACTCAAGCTGCATCCCTTTCTCAAAGTCCAGATCAAAGCCCCGATATGCTGCCTCCCGATCACTCAGCATACAAGTTTGAGGAAACTCAGCGATTTGCGCCGCCAGCTTTTCGGCTTCTTCTCTTGCTGAACCAGGATTGACCACCCGGTTAGCCAAACCAATCTGTAAGGCTTCTTCTGCTTCCACCGGTCGACCGGTTAAGATTAAATCCATAGCGCGACTCATACCAATCAACCGTGGCAACCTTTGCGTCCCTCCGTCAACGAGTGGAACACCAAAACGCCGGCAAAACACACCAAATACCGCATCACGTTCCATCACCCGAAGATCGCACCAGATTGCAAGCTCCAATCCACCTGCAACGGCATGCCCTGATACTGCAGCAATGACAGGTTTCGATAAGTGCATACGGCTTGGCCCCATCGGACCATCTTTCGACATATTTATATGTAGGTCGTTACCTTCATCCATTGAAAGTGCTTTTAAATCTGCCCCGGCACAGAAGGTTCCGCCTGCTCCTGTTAAGACGGCTACCCGCAATGTTTCATCATGTTCGAAAACCCTAAACGCATCGGCAAGCTCCATAGCAGTCCTGCGATCCACCGCGTTTCTTACCTCCGGACGATTGATGGTAATGGTGCAAACCTTCCCGTTTCTTTCTACAACAACACTCATTCATTATCTCCTCCATTTTTGATGGCTAAATAACTAGTAATGACATCTTTTAAAAGTTCATCCATTTCTTCGATATCATATAATTCATTATTCAGTGTCCACATGGTTCCCAGACCGATTCCGAAACCAATAATCATCATGGGCAAATTTTTTAACTGTTGCTCATCTGTTGTGACATGCTGAAGGTAATTCCCGGTATAATCCGTCAAATTCTTAAACAGCTTATTAACCATCGCGCGGATATTGGGATTATGAATGGCCTCACCCATGTAATTTAAAAAAACAGTCATATACTCAGGATTATCTTTTGGAACTAGATTGATATTCTCCAAATGCTTCATCAATTTCTCTTCAGGGGGATTTAACGGTTCAACTGTCTCCATGACCTTTTCATGAGATTGGCGAAACGACGATTTCAGCACCTGCATAAGCAAAACTTCTTTACTTTCAAAATAATGGTAAATAATTCCAGTACTTACTCCTGCCTGAGCAGCAATGTCCTTCATAGAAAGATTTGAAAGCCCTTTCGAAACAATGCAATTTTTAGCGGCCGTAATGACCTGTTCCTTTCTAATTTCCTCCATTCCAACCTTTGGCATGATGTTTACTCCTTTTATTTATAATGAACGTTCAATATAAATATTATAATATTTATGAATATTCCGTCAACATTGATTTAAAAATTTCCCCTCTTTTTTTGAGGAGGTACTAGGTACTATTGCGCCTAAATTTTAGGGCTTTTAGTATTTCTTCTCTCGATGCTTTTTTTAATCAGCCTCCCCTGCTTCATTCAGTAAATTCCAACAGTTTGAGGAGCAATATATTTTGAAAAGTGCGATTCTATTTGGATTTCCAAGCCGTTTAAGAATCGTTCTTCAGGGCTCCAGCCCGGACCGTGGGTTGATCCAAATGAATTTTAAAGTGGAAGAATAGAGTTGCAGAAGAGGCTTGATACAAGGTAACAATTTGTAATAAACTGACTCTAGCCAAAA
This sequence comes from Mesobacillus campisalis, assembly GCF_000986785.1. Classification (GTDB taxonomy): domain Bacteria; phylum Bacillota; class Bacilli; order Bacillales; family Cytobacillaceae; genus Mesobacillus_B; species Mesobacillus_B campisalis. The sequence continues at coordinate 55,684 of NZ_LAYY01000020.1, forward strand.
AAAGTAGTTTAGTGCTAAACTATATACAGATAGTTTAATGTTAAACTACTTTTGAAGGGAGATGAGCAAACTAATTCTTGCTGGTGTTGCGGATGGGATTGGGAACGACATTGCTTATCTGGATAAGGAGAAGATGACTTGCGAGAAAAAGACCTTTTTAAACTCATTCATATGATTGATAAAATCAATAATGAAAATATTATCAAGTTCACAAAAGCCTTTCCCTACCCTCTGGGGATTTCTCCGATTCTTGTTTTATCGGATTTAAAAACAAACGGGGTACAAAAGCAAGTGGATTTGGCCGACAAACTCGGCTATACAAAAGGGGCCATGACCAATATTGCTGCAAAGCTACTTGATTTGGAGCTGGCTGAAAAAGTATTTGACGAAACCGACCGCCGGGTCATTCAACTTCAGATTACCCCGGCCGGTGAAAAAGCACTATCAGAAGCACAGGCGATTGGAAGAACCTTATTCATGCAGCATTTTGAGGCCTTAAATGAAGAAGAAATCAATCAGTATTTTAAAATTCAGGAAAAGCTTTTAAAACATATCCAAGACCGTAAATAAAAACCCATCAGGAGGAATTTACATGAGCCGATTAGCTGGTAAAGTGGCGATTATTACAGGTGGAGCACGCGGAATGGGAGCAAGTCACGCCCGTTTGTTTGTCAAAGAAGGAGCGAAGGTCGTAATTGCGGATATTCTTGAAGAAGAAGGACAAGCCCTCGCCACCGAACTGGGGGAGAATGCAAAATTCACGAAACTGGATGTCACTAATAATGCAAATTGGGAGCAAGCTGTTGCTTTGGCAGAAGAAGCATTCGGACCAGTAAATGTCTTGGTGAACAACGCCGGGATTACGATGAATAAATCCATAGAGGAAATGACTTTGGATGAGTACAAACGCATTGTTGATATTAACCAAGTATCGGTATTCCTTGGTATGAAGGCGATCATCCCGTCGATGAAAGAAGCAAAAGGCGGTTCGATTGTGAACATCTCTTCGATGAACGGTCTTGTCGGTGGTGCGATTGGCTATACCGATACAAAATTCGCTGTAAGAGGAATGACCAAAGCAGCCGCTCTGGGGTTGGCTCACTATGGCATTCGTGTAAATTCCGTACACCCAGGCGTCATCGAAACACCAATGATAGTACAGGAAGAAACAAAAGACGCTGTCAACGAATTTGCCAAATACATTCCAAATGGCCGGGTTGCAAAGCCTGAAGAAGTATCCAGCCTCGTCCTGTTCCTGGCTTCAGACGAATCAAGCTACAGCACAGGATCAGAGTTCGTTGTCGATGGCGGTATGACAGCTAGATAAGCAATGATCACCTCATCCCCTTGTGAGAAAAGGGAATAACGCAGGCTTGAACCCAGGAATTACAGGGTTCAAGCCTTTTGTACTCCCAAAGATCTCCGGGCAAAGGCAAGGAGTTCAATCCAGATGAGCGCATTTTTCCAAATGGAAGGGTGAATCTATCCCCCTATGAATACAATTCATAAAAACATGATATTACCTTTCTTTCCAATTTCCCCGTATTTTCTCCCGGTACGATCTGCACAGCCCCTGTACGGTATACTAGGTGGAACTCTTCCTGAAAGTATCTTAAGGCATCTGTTTGGTCTAATCTGGTTGGTGTCAGGATATACACCTCAGATACAGCCTTTGCCCTTGTATTCCTGTGAGGATTCCATCCCGATACTTATGCATTTCCCCTAGCGCAATGCCCAGATTGCCGGGCACCCGGTATTTAGGATCAAAGACGATGATCCCCCTTTCACTCTCTAGCACGATATCAGGAATCATCCTTTGAGTATAGGTGTGAAAGTTCCTGGAGTTATATTGGTAGGACAGCTGATAAAATAAAGAGACCCCTCCCTCCAGGCGGATTTCACTTTCCTGGTTTTCGGCAAGATTTAAGAAAATGCCATCGTTCGTCATCAAATACAAATTCGTTGTATCCTTTACTAGACCAGCTTCCTTTAAAACCTTCACGACTTTCATAAAGCACCATATTTCATATAGCTGGTAGGTGTCTTTTAATGAGATGGGATAGTCTAACCCGATGCCTTCCCTGCCGTGCTTATAAAGCCTGTCGAACCAGCCGTACCACAGCCGGTAAACAGGGTGCTTCCTAAATTTTTGCGTTATGGAGTAAGGGCCCCGGTTCACACTTACCCCTTTTAAAAAGGGGCTCGCCAGCCAACGGTTTAGGATGGACCTGAATTTGCGCGCCTTTTGGGAAACAGCTTCGAATTCAACCTTTTCATAGGTTCCCAGCATACGGGAAAGTTAAAGATTTGCTGTTTTAAAACCTGATTCTCATATACATCCATGCTTTCGTACAATTGACTGGTCTCAACGGTCGGAGGAACTTCGTAACCATGTCCTCTCTTGACCAGCCAGCGGAGTATGGCTGTGTCGGTCTGCTGAACCTTTTCCCTTTCTGGCTAAGAGCCGCCTTTTGTAATTCCCTGAGCGGCTGCTCCTGGATTTTTGAATAGAGTTGCTGGAGCTGGTAAAATGACCGCTCCAGATAACTCCATTGCGTCCAGCTGACTGACCGGCTCAGGCCAGAAGCATTGACACTTCTCTGGAGTCCTGCATATTGAAAA
>NZ_LAYY01000021.1 GCF_000986785.1 Mesobacillus campisalis
TTTCTACAAACATACGTGAATTCGATTTCTTTTCTAAAAAAATAAGTGGCATCTTCATTAAAAACTCTAAACTAACCGCTTTATTTGTTAACCTTTTAAATTTTTCTCCACAGACAAAAATATCTTGAATTTCTTTACATGGTATCACTTGAAGGTGGTCGTCATAGATTGGCAAATTACATATCCCCACATCTGCCTTTCCATTTTTAATAAATTCACAGATTTCTGTTGTGGTTCCATTTAATATATTTAATTTGATTCCAGGGTATTTTGTATGAAACTCTTCCAAATAAGGTAATAAAAAATAGCGGGAGATGGTATCTCCAACGCCGATACGCAATTGTCCAGTCCTTAATGTTTTAAATTCCAATATTTTTTCTTCTGCTACATTAATCATTCCTATAGCTGAATTAATATGCTCATTTAATAGTTTTCCTTCGTTTGTCAATACCACACCCTTTGATGTTCGATAGAAAAGCTGTATTTCTAATTCATCCTCAAGTTTCATGATAGCTTGACTAACTGCAGATTGTGTCATATATAATTCCTGTGCTGCTTTAGAAAAACTTTTATTTTGGCTAACGACGTTAAAAATACGATATAAATCCAACTTTCCAATCATATAAATTCTCCTTATACCGGCTATTACATATATTAATTTTACTTATATCACTTTAGAAGTGTATAGTAAACTCGTAACGTTTAAACATAAGTACATAATTCTTTATAAAATATACTCGATTTAGAGGAGAGATTAAATTGACAAGAGCCGTTGGAACATTAGTTCGTGGGCTTCGCAGTCCCATCATCAACAAAGGAGATAATATTGAACAAATCGTAGTTGATACAGTAATAAATGCAGCAAAAATCGAAGGCTATTCGATAGAGGATCGTGACATTGTAACAATAACTGAATCCATTGTCGCTCGTGCACAAGGAAACTATGCGACAATTGACGATATAGCTACAGATGTTAACGCAAAATTCGATGACGATACAATCGGTGTCATTTTTCCAATTCTTAGCCGTAATCGATTTGCAAACTGCTTACGAGGGATAGCAAAAGGGGCAAAGAGTATAGTCTTAATGTTAAGCTATCCATCTGATGAAGTCGGAAACCACCTTGTAGATATTGATGAACTAGACGTTAAAGGTATAAATCCTTGGACAGATGTATTAACTGAAGCCCAATTCCGTGAACATTTCGGTTTTAACAAGCATCCATTTACAGGTGTTGACTACATTGAATACTATAAATCCCTGATTGAGGCTGAAGGTGCAGCGTGCGAGGTTATTTTCTCAAACAACCCAAAAACCATTTTGGATTATACAAAGAATGTTTTAACTTGTGATATACACTCACGTTTAAGAACAAAACGGTTTTTAACAAACGCTGGCGCTGAAAAAGTATATGGACTTGATGATATTCTTTCAGAATCAATTAATGGCAGCGGCTTTAATGAGGCTTATGGTCTACTTGGATCAAATAAAGCAACTGAAGACAGCGTAAAACTATTTCCAAACAACTGTCAGCCAATCGTAGATGAGATTCAGGCAAAAATTAAAGAAGTAACAGGTAAAACCGTTGAAGTAATGGTTTATGGCGATGGGGCATTCAAAGATCCAGTCGGGAAAATTTGGGAGCTTGCAGATCCAGTAGTGTCACCTGCTTACACTAAAGGCCTTAATGGTACTCCAAACGAAGTGAAATTAAAATACTTGGCAGATAACAACTTCTCTCATCTTCAAGGGGAAGAGTTAAAACAAGCTATTTCTGAGTACATTCAAAATAAAAAAGAAGACCTGGTTGGTGCAATGGAAGCGCAAGGTACTACACCTCGTAAACTAACAGACCTAATTGGATCATTATCTGATTTAACCTCAGGTAGTGGAGACAAAGGAACACCAATAGTTTATATTCAAGGTTACTTCGATAACTATACAAAATAAGTTCAGTGCAAAAAGGATGTCTCTATACCCAGACATCCTTTTCCCTTTCATGAAATTAAAATATCCTATACTGTAGGACAACTTAATTTGCCTGCTTTAGTAGTTCGTAGGATTCATACCCTCATTTACTTATGATACGGCTCCCCCCGATTAATCCGAAAAGCCCGATAGATTTGCTCAACCAAAATCAGTTTCATCAGCTGGTGCGGGAAGGTCATCCTTGAGAAACTTAACTGCTCATCTGCCCGCTTCAGGACTTCATCGCTCAGTCCGAGCGAGCCGCCAATCACGAAGGCCACCTTGCTTTTTCCATAGGTGGCCAGTTTGTCAAGGCTGTCGGCCAGCTCTTCGGACGATTTCTGCTTGCCGTTGATGGCGAGCGCGATGACATAGACATCGCTGCTAATTTTCGACAAAATCCGCTCGCCTTCTTTCTGTTTGACTTGCTCCATCTCCAGGTTACTCAGTTCCTCAGGTGCCTTTTCATCAGGCACTTCAACCATTTCAAGCTTTGCGTAGCTGTTCAGGCGCTTGGCGTATTCCTCAATCCCTTGTTTTAAATATTTCTCTTTCAACTTTCCGACAGCAATAATCGACAAATTCATACATTATCCCCACTTTACGAACAGGTTACAAACAACTTACAAACAACATATCCACAATAGTTATCCACATATTCACATCTGTATCCACATTTAGTAGGCGATCATTCGTTCCCCACAATATATACAGCAGGTTTTCCACAGTATCCACAGCTAAAAGGGTGGTTTTCCACAGCCTCAAGCTTCTCCAGCTGAGGAGCGGTTTCCAGTTCATCTACCGCTTCATCCAGCGCCAATTCTACATGTTCCTCACAGCAATAAGTCATTTTGTCCCATTCTCCCATCATGTAATTTTAAGCTATTTTTAATTTATCCACAGACCATTTTATCATACCGGAGCATCCTCACTCTTTTTTCTGCCCGCAAAAAAGGCAGAGAGTCTCCTCTCTGCCCATCCTGTCCTCCTATTGCTCGATCGTCATTTTATCCTCGACCAGCGTCATCGTCGTTTCCTGGAGCTTGCCATCACGGTAAAAGCTGATTTGCATTTCCTCTCCAGGTTCCTTCTCATTATACAAGTGCTTTCGAAGTGCAACGACATCCTCGATTTTCTCTCCGTCAAGCTCGACAATGACATCGTAAGCCTGCAGGCCTGCTTCCTGTGCCGGAGAGTTTTCCGTCACATCCAGTACAGCGACCCCATAATTCACGTCCTTAGGCAGGTTCAATTCGCTTTGCTGGTAACGCTCCGGAATCTGGTTGACCGAGCCAAGCTGGATTCCCATATATGGGCGTTTTACTGTTCCGTGCTCCTCAAGGTCCTCGATAATCGGGATTGCATAGTTGATGGGAATCGCAAGCCCAATTCCCTCAACGGCCGACTGGGCAATTTTCATCGAATTGATGCCGATTACCTGTCCATCGATATTAATAAGGGCACCGCCGCTGTTCCCAGGGTTGATGGCTGCATCTGTCTGAAGCACCTCCGCCTGCCAGTCAGGCTGCCCATCCTGGTTGATATCCACCGGGATTGCCCGTTCCAATCCCGAGATGATCCCCTGTGTTACAGAGTTGGAGAAACGCAGCCCAAGCGGGTTTCCAATCGCAATGGCCGGTTCGCCTATCTTGAGATTGTCAGAGTCGCCGAACTCCGCGACCGTCTCGACGTTTTCTGCGGAAATTTCAAGCACGGCCAAATCGGTCCACTCATCTCCGCCTTTAAGGGTGGCAGGGACCTTCGTGCCATCGCTCAAGCTCACTTCCAGCTCATTCGCCCCTTCGATAACATGGTAGTTGGTCACCACGTAGGCGTTATCTCCTTCTTTTTTATAAATCACACCTGAACCTGTGCCAGCCTCCTGCCCCTGGGCACTGCCAAACCAGAAGCCGCCCCCGGTTTGAATATTGGTAATCCCAACTACAGCACTGCCCGTCTTTTCAACGGCTTTAGTAACCTCTGTCACGACATCCACCGAGATGTTTTTCGACTCACCCGGGGATTCATCACGGGAGTCAGGCTGCGCGGAGCCATTTTGCGGCTCCACCTTATAAGGCAGCAAGCCATATTCGGAAAGCAGCGGCGTAGAGAAAATAATTAATAAGCCGCCAATAAGAGCTCCAGCGAGGGAAGTGAGGAAATAGCCGCCCCTGCTTCCCTTTTTCCGCTGATTGCGCGTGTGGTCATTATCATAATAGCCCAAATCCTCTCAGTCCTTTCAATTTCATAAATATGTACTATTCCATCCATCTTTATTATACTCTCTGCGAATAAGATTTTTAATTAATAACCCCCTGCAATAAGTGTAAAAAAAAGAAGAAAGGAATATTTCCCTTCTTCTCTTCCCTGATTATAATCACGATAAAACCTATACCGCTGTCAGGTCCGTTGGTATTTTCGCATCTGTATCATAAAGGTCCACCTGTTCGCCAATGACGACTCCCCGGCTTTCAAGCGTCTGTGCCACCGACATCCTTGCCAGGTCCTTCATGTTATTATCGAGGCTTAAATGGGCCAGGTAAATCCTCTTTGTTTTGTCGCCAATCACTTCACTCATGGCAAGCGCCGCATCCTCGTTGGAAACATGGCCATAATCGCCAAGGATCCTCCGTTTTATGTTCCATGGATATCGGCCCATCCTCAGCATCTGCACGTCGTGGTTGCTCTCAAATACATAGGCATCCGCATCGGAGATAATCCCCTTCATCCGATCGCTTACATAGCCTGTATCGGTGATCAGGACAAGCTTCTTGCCATCCTGGTGGAAAACATAAAACATTGGCTCTGCCGCATCATGGGAAACTCCGAAAGATTCAATATCAAGGTTGCCAAAGGTTTTGACTGTCTCCATGTCAAACGTGAACTTTTGTTCAACCGGGATTTCCCCAATCAGTCCGTCCATCGCTTTCCATGTTTTTTCATTCGCATAAATCGGCAGCTTATATTTACGGGCAACGATCCCAAGACCTTTGATATGGTCGCTGTGCTCATGTGTCACCAGGATTCCCGAAAGATTTTTCATTTCCCGGCCGATTTGGGCGAATAAAGCATCCATCTGCTTTCCGCTCAATCCTGCATCGACCAAAAAGCGCTGGTTTCCACTCTCCACATAGATCGCATTTCCCGTACTCCCGCTGGCGAGAACACTAAAATGCAAAGTCATATTTATTCACTCCGTTGTTTGGTTTTCACTGCTGTCCAACTGGATGACCTGGCCTTCAAAGGCATGGACAAACAGGTTCTCTTCCCCATTTACGACGATTCTCCAGGTCGGGGCAAGAACCTGTGAGGCCGTGAGCTGTACGAGTGTTGAATAGCCGAGTTCCACTTTGGTGATTTCGGTCCGCGGTTTCAAAAAGCCTCTTTTATAAAGCGTTTCAATCGCACTAAGTGGAGCCAGGACTTCCTGTTCGTCCGAAAGCTCTTCAATCACTTCCAAAAAGGTTTGTTCAAAGGTATCCACTTCGTTTTGCTCATTGATAAAGAAAGTGAGTTTCGCATTCAGGTTATGGTACATTGTTTTGCCTTCGTACTGCTGGTAATACGTAATCGTGCCTTCATCGTCGTTCTTTTCCCAAAATCGGTACTGATCAGCATGTTTGATATCATTTCGGACCGCAGCGATAAACTCGTCGGAATTAAACTTGCCCGTCAATTCCACTGGATTCTCCAGGTAGCCTGTAATAATGGCTCCTTCACTGCTGCCAAGCTTTTGGACTTGGTTGGGTGACAGGTCCTCCGGCTTGAAAACCTTCTGCTTTACACTCACATACTGTTCTTTCACCAGTTCCTGCGGCAACCCGCTATACGTGATATCATCGTTTTTCAGTTTTTCTTCAAGCGAAGCTTCTTTCATAAATTCATAGTTGGCTTCATCCCTTGTGGAGATGAGCTGATAGGCCAAATAGATATCAAGAAGAAGGAAAGAGATGATAAAAATGGTTTTAATTCTGCTCCAATCCATTTTTTACCTCACCCCCATTCAAAACCAGCTCGCGCCAAACATCATCGTACTGGTAAAACCAGCCCGGCTCCAGGAAGACGAGCGAAGAGTCCTCGGAATCCCGGGTCATATAGTAGCCAGGTGAAATATCCTTAAGCAATTCAGGCTTCAAATCCGCCTTTTGTTCAAGGATTTCTACAATCTCCCGGCCGGAAGGCAGCTTGACTGAATTATTCATTTCCGGGTTTAACGGCAGCTCCAGGTGAAAGCTTGGGCGGATATACCGGTTGATTTCACTCTGCCCCCATACTTGGAGGATTTCCGACATGCCAAGCTGGTTAAAGATAGGATAGCCTTCCTTGCTGTAGATCCTGAAAATGACCCTCTGGTTAAAATCATCCTTGTACACATAGCGGTAATTGTCTGTCCAGCCGCCATGCGCATTGACGAAATCGATGCTTTTCTGGACAAGGTTGGAGGTCCCGATCACCGCGTCATTCCCCTTTAATGGATTGATATAGTAGATCATGCTGGTATTGCGGTCCACTGTCATTTTGCTGGCTTCATCGGCATACTCTTCCCCATCCGGTACTGAGCTCCTTTGGACGAAGCTCGGGTCTCTGAACAAGGCCTCCTTAAGCATTTCGGGCTCAATAGGATTGCGGTAATACGTATATTTCAGCATTTCGGTTTGCTCAACAGGCAGATAAATATTCTTCCCGTTATGAAGCTGATAAGCAAAATACTCATTCTGCCGGCCGCCCTTAGCCTGGAACTCATCTACAAACTCGGAAACAGCCGTCAGGCTTACATTGCTTTTATAGGCATTCTGGTTCTTTGAAGAGTAAAAGTAAATGGACGCTTCCTGCCCGCCTGGTTCCGAATGAATCAAGATACGGTCAAACTCGAATTTGGGAAGGTCCCTGTCTTCAAAATTCAGCACTTTCCGGTACAGCTCTACGGGAACTTCTTCCGGAAAAATGATTTCTGTATGGTCTCTCTCCGACAGCCTGTTTAGAAGCTCAATGCCTTTTTCCGGAGTTTTCGCCACATCGTAATACTTCCATTTGCTGATCATCGCCACGATTTTATCTATCTCACTATTGCGGATGCTTCCATATGTTATCCCGTCAAGATGGTACATCACCTGGTGAGGCTTCACAATTTTATTAATTTCCTTTTTGGCCCCAATTGTAACTTCATTCACCGTCTTCTCATTTTCCACCATTTCGTAATTCGGCTGGAAGGTCCAAATATTCCAGGTAAGAATAGCGCTAAGAACGATGAGAATGGTTAAGATAGCTGTTTTGATATTTTCATATGTCATGACCAATCATCCTCTGCTGCGTCATATGGAAGGGTAAACGATATAGTGGTTCCCTTTCCTTCCACACTCTCTGCCCAGATTTCGCCGCCATGAGCCGTAACCATTTCCTTGGCAATGGCGAGCCCAAGTCCTGTTCCGCCTAGCTTGCGCGACCTGGCCCGGTCAACCCGGTAAAAGCGGTCAAATATTTTCGTCAGATTATCTTTAGGGATTCCAACCCCTTCATCTGACACGCTTATGGTAATCCTGCTTTCTTCCTGTTTCACCTGGAAGGTGATCCTTCCCCCTTCAGGTGAATACTTCATCGCATTTGAGATGATATTATCAAGAACCTGGGTGACTTTATCTTCATCAATTTCGACAAAGATAGCATCCTTAGGAATCCTGCGGATAAAGGTTACGTTCTGATTTTTTGTAAATTCAAAACGGTCAATGATCCGGTTAAAGAAAATCGGGAAATCAACCCATTCTTTTGAAAGCCGGTAATCCGTACTATCCATTTTCGAAAGCTGCAGCAAATCGTTGACCAGGCGGATCATTCTTTCCGTCTCGGTCTGGGTCGTCTGCAAGAATACCGGGGCTATTTCTTCATCCTTCCAGGCCCCTTCAGCCAGCGCTTCAAGATAGCTCCGCATCGTGGTCAAAGGAGTCCTCAATTCATGCGATACGTTTGCAACAAACTCGCGCCGCTCCATATCAATCTTTTCCTGCTCGGTTATGTCATGGAGCACCGCAATCAAGCCATTTACAAACCCGCTGTCCTTCTGGATAACGGAGAAATTGACCCGTAGAACAAACGGCTCGCTCGCTGTGCTGTAGTCGAGAATGACCGATTCTTGTTCCTGAAGCAAATCCTCCAGTGTATAGTCCTCTTCAAGGCCCAAAACCGAAACAATCGGTTCGGACAGGACTGTTTCACGTGAAACATCCAGCATATTGGCAGCCGGTTCGTTAATCAGGATGATTTTTCCTTTGCGGTCCGTCGCAATGACACCGTCTGTCATATTGGAAATGACTGAACTCAGCTTCCGCTTCTCGCCCTCGGTCGTTGCCGTTGCCTCCTGCAGCTTTTTGGTCAGATCATTAAAAGTCATGGCCAGCTGGCCAATTTCATCCTGGTCATATACTTTTACTTTTCGCGAAAAATTGCCTCTAGTCATCGCGAGCGCCTGCTTCTTCATGTCCGCTATCGGCCTTGTGATGGTACGGGCAAGCAAAATTCCCAGTAGGGCAGTTAGGATAAGCGCTATTCCTGTCCCAGTAAATAGAATCCGGTTGATATCTTTCATTTGCGAAAAGATGTTTTCTACTTTGGCTATCAGATAAACAGCGCCAATCACTTCTCCGCCGGAATGGATGGGCGTAGACTGAACCCACACTGGCCGACCGGACTGTACTTGAATGCTGCCTTCCTCCTTATCAAGGAGAATCGAACGTTTGATTTTCAGCTCTGTCGTCCTTTGTCCAACCACTCCCTGCTTGCTGTCGTCGGAAGTCCCAAGAATCCGGAAATTGCTGCCGTCAATCACCCTGATTTCCGAAATATCCTTGGCTACATAATCTCGTAAAATATCGCGGATATCCTCTTCCCTGGCAGGGTCTTCCTTGCCGCGCTCCCTGACCATTTCCTCCTCGACATCGTAAACCAGCATATTTACCCGCTGCTTCAGGGAGTTCTGGTAATTGGTCATGAGCGTGTCTTCGAGCTGCCTGACAAAGTAAACACCAATGATCTGCATCGCAATCAAGATTAACAGCACATAGATGATGACAAACTTAAGGTGGATCGAACGAAAAAAACCAACTTTTTTCATCGTATTGAATTACTCCTGCTCATTGCGCAAATAGTATCCCACTCCACGGCGTGTCACAATCCAGGTTGGGTGGCTCGGGTTGTCCTCAATTTTCTCGCGCAGGCGCCGTACCGTCACATCTACCGTCCGCACATCGCCATAGTAATCATAGCCCCATACCGTCTGAAGAAGATGCTCCCTGGTCATTACCTGGCCAATATGCTTTGCCAGATAGTGCAGAAGCTCGAACTCGCGGTGTGTCAGTTCAATCGTTTCCCCGCGCTTGGAGACCACATAGGCATCCGGATGGATGGTCAAAGAACCGATGGTGATTTCGTTGGACTCCACTTCATCCTCCGATTTGGCTGCAACCTGCTGGTGGCGGCGCAAATTGGCTTTTACACGTGCAATCAGTTCCCTTGTGCTGAAAGGCTTTGTAACATAGTCATCTGCTCCAAGCTCCAGCCCCAGAACCTTGTCGATTTCTGAGTCTTTAGCGGTCAGCATGATGATCGGCATTTCATATTTTTTGCGGACTTCACGGCAGACTTCCATTCCATCACGCATCGGCAGCATGATATCAAGCAGGATGATGTCCGGCTGGACTTCTTCCACCAATTCAAGAGCGGTATCGCCGTCATAGGCGCAATGCACTTCATAGCCTTCTTTTTTTAGGTTGAATTGCAGGATATCTGCAATTGGCTTTTCGTCATCAACTACGAGAATTTTCTTTTGCATGTCCATTCTCCTTTTCCCATTTAATGTCTATTTAAATATTGAAGTTTTTTTAAAAAAGACCTATCTTATCTATTTTACTTCATTAACAGCAAAAACTGAATTCCTGTGATGGTTAACTAGGAAACTTCTTATTGCCAATTTACTGGTAAATATTGAAAAGCCTCTAGTCAACAGAGTCTAGAGGCTTTCCTTCTATCGTTTGAGAACACTCATCGGATTGACAAGCTTTCCATTTTTATAAACTTCAAAATGCAGATGGACTCCGGTAGAATCGCCTGTTCTGCCCATTACGCCAATCTTTGATCCGCGCTGGACCGTCTGGCCGGGCTTAACCGAGATGGAGGCAAGATGGGCATATACGGTGCGATAGCCATTTTGATGGTCAATGACGACCTTGTTTCCATATCCGCCATTATTGTATCCGGCGGAAACCACTTTACCGTTATCGACCGCTTTGATGCCAAGGTCGCTTGGTCTCGCAATGTCAATTCCCTTATGCATTTTTCCCCAGCGGTATCCCATTTGGCTGGAGACATACCCTCCACCTGCAGGCCATACAAAGTTTCCTTCACCGCGGGAAGCTACCACTTTTGTTCCCTTGATGATAATTTCCTTTACAGGAGTATGTATCTCGGTTGTCTGAATGGCCTTCTTTTCAGTTACCTTGCCATTTCGTTCGGAAACCGCATATGTAATGCCATTCACGCCGTCTTTTCCTTCCTGTTTCACTTTTGTGTCGCCTTTAAACATGGAAGCATCCTCGATCACTTCCTTTTCATGAGGCACCTCTTCTGTCTCGTAAACTTCCTTGCTGACAATCACTTCCGCAAACGGCTGATGGAAGGTAACCTTGAGTTCCTGGCCCGTCCTAATCACCGAGTCCTCTGTCATTCCGGCATTCAGGCTGACCAGCTGCTTGAGGGTCAGACCATGGCTGCTCGCGATTGAACTCAGAGCATCCCCCGGCTGAACTTTATAGCTTTTTTCTTCCAGTGTGCCTTTTTTAAAGAGATTGACTGCTTCTTCAACACTTAAAATTTGTTCCGGATCAATTTTTGCTTCGGTCATTGAAACTTCTTCACTCAAAGAAACGTCTAATAACCGAGTTTCATTTTCCTTTAAAGCGGGTAATGCATAATTAGGATTCTTTTGGCGCTCCTCCAGCTCTGCAAGCTGCTCTTCTGTTACATAATCCAGCTTCAGGCTGCGGATCACTTTTTCTGCTGACTCCTGGTCCTTGACATAGGCGACTTCCTTTTCACCAATCACAAGGGCATAGGCATTCGCCTGTATGCTAAGTTCGCTGTCCAGCTTTTGGATGACCTCATCTGAATCTGCCTGTGAGACAGACTGGAAAACCTGTTCCGAAACATAGGAGAGTTCTTTTCCAGCTTCAAGCTCAATTCCTTCATAAATCTCTTCCATGGCAGCGGTTTTTTCCTCAAGCAAGGTTTCAACCTGGCCTTTGTCAGCCACGGTACCCACAAATTTATTCTCTACATATACATGATAAACCGTTGTAAGGTCCGTCTTTTCTGCTGCAGCTATATTTCCTGTTCCGACTGTTAATGCAGTGACAGCCATTGCCGCAGCGGCAACCTGTCTAAACACCGGTTTTATTTGAACGGCCATCTTGCCCCGTAAACCGAGCAGCTTCTTCTTCAAATTTCCCATGATATCCTCCTGCGGTACACGAACAAGGGACTAGTACCAATAGACTAATAGATTTATAAACAACACCCCTATACCTTAACATAAAATGAATTGAAAAATCGGACGATGCATTGTTATGTAACAAAAATGTATAATTACTGACATTTTCTGACCTGTTTTTGTAAATTTCTTGCAAGAAGAGAGAGAGTTAAATGTCAGATGTTCCTGGGAAAATTAGTCGAAAGGTCCAAGATCCTAAGGGAATACCGCTTTTATTGAAGAATTCAGCTGCTGATTGAAGCTGAATCTTTGTCTGAAAAGAGCGAAAGGATGTATATTACAGCTATATAACAGCGCATAAAAACAAAGAAGGAATGCGCCATGTACGCATTCCTTCTTTGTATGGCTCAGGACGGAATCGAACCGCCGACACAAGGATTTTCAGTCCTTTGCTCTACCGACTGAGCTACTGAGCCTTATAAAGTTTTTATCCCGCTTAAGAGTTGGTGCGGGTCCTTTGCTCAAAAGACCTTCGGTCTTTCTCGCAGGTTACCGCAGAAGCTGTCTCAGAGAGGTTAGCAACCTGCTCTACCGACTGAGCTACTGAGCCGTATGAACTTTTTTGCCGGGCTACTGGGCCGAGCTAATTTATGTAAAAATGGTGACCCCTACGGGATTCGAACCCGTGTTACCGCCGTGAAAGGGCGGTGTCTTAACCGCTTGACCAAGGGGCCATGTTAAAAAACATGGTGAGCCATGAAGGACTCGAACCTTCGACCCTCTGATTAAAAGTCAGATGCTCTACCGACTGAGCTAATGGCTCTTTATTAATTTAATAACTTCTATATTGAATTTACCCACTGGCAAACTCGTAAACCGTCTCTCGTTCGACAAATTTCATATCTCTCTTAGACGACTTTTTCATATTATCATATAGGATCGGTGAAGTGCAATCTTTTTTTGCGATTTTTTTAGCAATGATAGACCTTATTTCTTTATTTTTATCAATAACGGGCTTCCATTTACTTGATGGAGGACCTTTTTTTCTATTCCCTACCCAAAACGGTCCTCCATCACCCTCATGGAAGACCTTTTTTCCTCTTCCCTCCCCAAAGCGGTCCTCCATCACCCTCTTGGAGGACCATTTTTCCTCTCCCCTACCCAAAATGGACCTCCATCACACTCATGGAGGACCTTTTTTCCTCTTTCCTCCCCAAAGCGGCCTCCATCACCCTCATGGAAGACCTTTTTTCCTCTTTCCTACCCAAAACGGTCCTCCATCACCCTCATGGAAGACCTTTTTTCCTCTTCCCTCCCCAAAGCGGTCCTCCATCACCCTCTTGGAGGACCATTTTTCCTCTTCCCTCCCCAAAGCGGTCCTCCATCACCCTCATGGAAGACCTTTTCCCGATTGCATGCCCCAAAACGGTCCTCCATCCCTCTATTCCCCCCTCTTCCCAGCGCCTCCTCCTGACCCCAGACAAAAAGCCTCCCAACACCCGGGAGGCTTTCAACAAACTAACAATTATTTTTGGCGCCATGGGCTGCGGACGACGTTGGTCTGGTTGCGGTCCGGGCCTACTGAGAAGATGGATAATGGAATTCCCGTCAGCTGGGATACTCTCTCGATATAATGCCTTGCATTCGCTGGCAGCTCATCGAGGGACTTGCAGCCGGTAATGTCTTCCGTCCAGCCTGGCAGTTCCTCATAAACAGGCTCGCATTGCGCAAGGGCTTTAAGGCTTGCAGGGAACTCTTCGATCACTTCGCCATTAAGACGATAAGCAACACAAATCTTGAGCGTCTCAATTCCGGTCAATACATCGATGGAATTAAGCGACAGATCTGTCAGGCCGCTGACCCTGCGGGCATGGCGGACAACTACGCTGTCAAACCAGCCGACGCGGCGAGGCCTTCCGGTTGTTGTACCATATTCACGGCCGACTTCACGGATTTGATGGCCGATTTCGTTGTCCAGTTCCGTTGGGAACGGACCATCGCCGACTCTTGTTGTATAGGCTTTGCATACACCGACCACATGGGTGATTTTGCTTGGTCCGACGCCTGAACCAATGGTTACCCCGCCGGCAACCGGATTGGATGACGTTACGAACGGGTAGGTTCCCTGGTCAATGTCGAGCATAACTCCCTGCGCACCTTCAAACAGGACACGGCGGCCCTCATCAAGGGCATCATTGAGGACAACAGACGTATCGCACACATACTGGGCGATCTGCTGGCCATATTCGTAATATTCGTCAAGGATGTCTTCAAGCTTGAAGCCTTCTGTTTCGTACATCCGCTCAAATAAACGGTTCTTTTCTTCCAGATTGCGGGTCAGTTTCTCTTCAAACACTTCGCGGTCAAGAAGGTCGGCAATCCTGATGCCCACACGCGCAGCCTTATCCATATAGGCAGGGCCGATTCCTTTTTTCGTTGTGCCAATTTTATTGGCGCCTTTGCGTGCTTCTTCGACTTCATCCTGTTTTAGATGGTACGGAAGGATAACATGAGCACGGTTTGAGATTCTCAAATTGCTCGTGTCGACTCCCTTGTCATGCAGGTAGGCAAGCTCCTGCACAAGCGCTTTAGGGTCAACAACCATTCCGTTGCCGATAACGCATGCCTTATCTTTATAAAAAATTCCGGATGGGATTAAATGCAGCTTATACGTTTCACCGTTAAACTTAATGGTATGGCCGGCATTGTTTCCTCCCTGGTAACGCGCAACGACTTCAGCGTTCTCGGACAGGAAATCAGTAATCTTCCCTTTGCCCTCATCTCCCCACTGTGTTCCCACAACAACAACTGATGACATATCAGATGCACCTCCAAAGGTCTATGTAAAAGTAAAATTCTCAATCAAACAAATCAATTTTACCAGTTCTTATACAATAAAGTCAATTAAACACGAACATTTATATAACTATCTCAAAATACGTTCGTAAAAACTAGTTTTCTATTATAAAAAAAAGACTAACCATATCAAGGTTAATCTTTAAGCTCCAGGCGGTATGGACGATTCTCCATAGCGCGTTTCGAGATTCACGAATTTGTTGTACTCTTTTACAAATGCAAGCTGGACCGTGCCAACCGGGCCGTTACGCTGTTTGGCAATGATGATTTCAATGATGTCCTTGTTCTCCGATTCTTTGTCATAATAGTCATCGCGGTATAAGAACGCTACAATATCGGCGTCCTGCTCGATACTTCCGGATTCACGGATGTCAGACATCATCGGGCGCTTATCCTGGCGCTGTTCAACACCGCGGGAGAGCTGAGACAAAGCGATGACCGGAACTTCAAGTTCCCTCGCCAAAGCTTTTAGGGAACGGGAGATTTCCGAAACCTCCTGCTGGCGGTTTTCCCCTGAGCGTCCGTTACCCTGGATGAGCTGCAAGTAATCAATCAGAATCATCCCAAGCCCTTGCTCCTGCTTCAGGCGCCGGCATTTGGAACGGATCTCGCTGATTCTGACCCCTGGTGTATCGTCTATGAAAATACCAGAATTCGATAGGCTGCCCATTGCCATTGTCAGCTTTCCCCAGTCTTCATCCGTAAGGGAGCCGGTCCTCAAGTTTTGGGCATTTATATTGCCCTCGGCACAGAGCATACGCATGACCAGCTGCTCCGCTCCCATCTCAAGGCTGAAGATGGCCACATTCTCAGCGGTCTTGGTCGCCACATTCTGGGCGATGTTAAGCGCGAACGCTGTCTTACCAACCGAAGGACGTGCAGCCACAATGATCAGGTCATTCCGCTGGAAACCGGCTGTCATTCTGTCCAGCTCGGCAAAACCGGTGGCAATGCCCGTAATGTCGCCAACACGGTTGTGAAGGAGCTCAATATTGTCGTACGTGCGTACAAGAACATCCTTAATATTGTGAAAGGCCCCCGCATTCTTCCGCTGGGCCACCTCGAGGATGCTTTTTTCTGCTTCACTCAGCAGGGCTTCCACTTCATCTTCCCTGGAATAGCCATCCTGGGCAATGCCTGTCGCCGTCCGGATCAGCCTTCTCAGCAAAGACTTTTCTTCGACAATCCTGGCGTAATATTCAATATTGGCCGCCGTCGGAACAGAGGCCGCAAGCTCGCTCAAATAGCTGACCCCGCCGGTATCCTCAAGAAGCTTTGCTGCAGCCAGTTCCTCGGTGACGGTAATCAGGTCGACCGCTTTCCCTTTGTCATTCAGGTTTAGCATCACATCAAAGATTTTTTGGTGTGCCGCCCGGTAAAAGTCTTCGGGAATCAAAACTTCAGAA
The DNA here is from genome assembly GCF_000986785.1 of Mesobacillus campisalis. Lineage (GTDB taxonomy): Bacteria > Bacillota > Bacilli > Bacillales > Cytobacillaceae > Mesobacillus_B > Mesobacillus_B campisalis. Next base: position 15,706 of record NZ_LAYY01000021.1, read on the forward strand.
GCAACTGTCAATGACGATGGTTCAAGAAATATAGCTCCCAGCACGGCCTGTTCCGCTTCCTGATTCTGCGGCGGCAGCTGGTTGGCAAATAAATCATTCATATGCAAACCTCCCTAAGAGGATCATTAAAGAAAAAAAGTGATCAGCAATAAAGACTAATCACAGAAGAAAGACAGAAAAGCATCGTCGTCCGCTTTTCTGCCGGCACTTATATTCTATCATGTTTTGTGGGATAAGGAACTGGAAATTAGTTTCCTTCTTTTACATGCACGTTCAAGGTAGCAGTCACATCGGTATGGAGCTTGACTGGAACCTTTGTATAGCCAAGGGCACGAATGGCATCGTCGAGTTCGATTTTGCGCTTGTCAATTTTAATCTTATGCTGTTTCTGCAGGGCTTCGGCAATCTGCTTGCTAGTGATGGAACCAAACAGGCGGCCGCCTTCTCCTGACTTGGCTGTAAGCTCCACTGTCAGCTTTTCGACCTTCTCCTTCAATTCCTCCGCCTGCTTCAGCTCTTCCTCCGCCTGCTTTTCTTCCTTCTTCTTCTGGGCGCTAAGAGAGCTCATCGCCGCTGAAGAAGCCTCGACGGCAAGGCCTTGCTTGATCAGGAAGTTATGCGCGTAGCCATCTGCCACATTTTTCACTTCACCTTTTTTACCTTTTCCTTTAACATCCTTCAAGAATATGACTTTCATTCTTTGTTTCCCCCTTCCAAGTATTCGGCAATTGCATTCTGGAGGGCCTTTTCAGCCTCTTCCACTGTACTGTCAGGCAATTGGGTCGCCGCATTGCTTAAATGCCCGCCGCCATTCAGGCTTTCCATGACGATCTGGACATTCACCTCTCCAAGTGAACGGGCACTGATGCCGACAAGGCCGTCTGGCCTGTTGGCGATGACGAAGGATGCGGACACCCCATCCATCGTCAGCAGCGTATCCGCCGCCTGGGCAATCAGCACATTATCGCTGATTTCATCTTCTGGCGCGGCGGCAATCACGATGCCTTCTTCATAAAAATACACATTTTCAATGATTCGCGCCCGCTTGATGTAGGTATGGATATCTTCCTTCAAAAACTTCTGGACAAGGACCGTATCGGCCCCATGGCTCCGCAAATAGGAGGCGGCATCGAAGGTCCGTGATCCTGTCCTGAGCGTAAAGCTCTTCGTATCAACGATAATCCCGGCCAGCAGGGCTGTCGCTTCAAGCATTTGGATCTTGCCGTTTTTAGGCTGGTATTCCAGAAGCTCGGTGACCAGCTCGGCAGTAGATGACGCATATGGTTCCATATAGACAAGCAGCGGGTTTTTAATGAATTCTTCTCCCCGGCGGTGATGGTCAATGACAATGATATTCTCAAGCCTGTGAAGCAGGCGCTCATCAATCACCAGTGACGGTTTATGGGTATCGACAACAACAAGAAGCGTATCATCAGTGGCAATTTCATAAGCCTGATCCGGGGTGATGAAACAGGAATACAGCTCCTCTTTATGCCTGATTTCCTCCATCATTCTTCGGACACCAACATCGATTTCCTGCTTATTAACCACAATATAGCCTTCGCGATTGTTCATCTGTGCGACTTTTAAAATGCCGATGGCCGAACCGATCGCATCCATATCGGGATTCTTATGTCCCATAATCAATACCTTGTCGCTCTCTGCAACAAGGTCCCTCAGCGCATGGGAGATGACTCTCGCCCTTACCCGGGTCCGCTTTTCCACCGGATTTGTCTTGCCTCCGTAGAATTTCACTTTCCCGTTCGGCTGCTTTACAGCGACCTGATCGCCGCCGCGCCCCAATGCTAGGTCAAGGCTGGACTGGGCCTGCTCGCCCAGCTCCGGGAGCGAAGACACACCAGTTCCAACTCCCACGCTCAGCGTCAGCGGTACATTCTGCTTGGATGTCGTTTCCCTCACTTCATCCAGAATGGAAAACTTGCTCTTTTCCAAAAGCTGAAGAATATGTTCATTAAAGACTCCCATAAATCGTTCGGACGAAACCCTTTTAAGAAAAACGCCATTATTGGTTGCCCATTTATTCAGGATCGAAGTAACCAGATTGTTCAGGCTGCTCCGCATATGGTCATCCATTCCCTGGGTCAGTTCGTCGTAATTATCAAGGTAAATATAGGCTATAACCGTTCTTTCGTCATGATAAAGCTTTTCAATCTCTGACTGTTCTGTTACATCGAAAAAGTAAAGCAGTCTTTCCTCAGCCTTATGGATGACCCGGAATTTCCGATCGTGCATGGAAATAATTTCCGTTTCAACTTCCTGCTTGATCAATGGAATCACAGCATCCGCCACGTCATACAGGGAGCGCCCCACAAGGGAATCTTCCTGAAAGCAGGATGCGATGAACGGATTGGTCCACTCGATATAGTAATCATCATTGATCAGCATAATTCCAATCGGCATCTCCATCAAGGCTTCTTCGCCGACTTTTTTTATACGATAGGAAAGGGTCGATATATATTCTTCGGTTTCCTGTTTAGCCTTTTCAATCCTCCGGAAGATGAAAAAGATAAACAGCCCTGTAACGATATAGCCAGCGGCTCCTATCATCCAGTTATAATAGGAGAGCACTCCAAGAAGCACCAGGACCGCAGCTATTAATCCGTATAATGGTAAACGAACTTGTCGCCTTTCCAAATGTGAAGGCATGGACTCAGCTCCTATAGCATTAGTTTCCGATTACTTCTTTTCCTCAAGACGTTTCCGCAAATCAAAACCTAAGTCAATTATACCTAATATCCTGACAATATAAAGGAGAATTGGTATCAGAAGCGCCAAGATGACCGTAACCACAAAGATGGCTTTAGAATACCCTTTAACATGGTAAAAATAAGCGATAAGCGAGAAACCCTGCAGCAAAATGAGGAATTGCAGGACAAAGAGCAGATTGGTCACTGCCCATACCCAATAACCTCCCGTGTCTGGGGAAATCAGCATGGAGGAAATCAGCGAAAACAAATAGTACCAGAGGACACTTTTTGGCAGTCTCAGCTCCCTGAACGGCTTCCAGCGGGAAACATCGATGCCGAATCGCTTCAGGATTGGAATCGACACAAGCTGCACCAGGAATACAATCAGGAAGGATGCGAGCACAAACATGCTGGGCATCAAGGTTTCCATTAATTCAACGGTGCCTTCCAGCTGCTCCATTACCCCATCATCCACGGTCTGGCCCATTCGTTCCATCATGCCAGCAGACATTGAAATGGATTCCCTGAAAGCCGCAAGCATTTCATCAATAAAATTGATTTTGAAAAGGGCTACAGCCGCTGCATACTGAAGAACGGTATTTACCAGGAATACAAGGGATCCTGCCACAAAGATAGCCAGTCTTCCTTTCCCTTTTGAGATCATATAACCCATTACTGCACCTGTGGATCCATGAGCCAATGCAAGCGGAATCGCCAGCAAAGTTCCAAAGATAAGTGAAATCAGCACAGCTGCGACCGTAAACACAGCCGCACTTTTGCCATCATTCTTCGCCGCAAACATCATGAATGGCAGCGGCATGAACAGTGTGGCCACCAGCCCAAGCCCTGGAACATACAGCGAAATCAGCAGCAGGACCGCGAAGATGGCCAGCAGAATGGCACCTTCGGTCAGTTTATATGTATTTCTATTCTTCAAGTCTCCACCTCTTTACAACAAAAAAAATCTCCATAAAAACTATTTTAGCGAGTAGCGGCCCCAGATTCAACTAAGGGGGCCTATGACGACAAAAGGCAGCGGGAAAGCCCGCTGCCTTTTGTTATCCGTACATTTAATTACTCACCTGACACGTATGGCAGTAATGCCATTTGACGTGCACGCTTGATTGCAACTGTCAGTTTACGCTGATACTTAGCGCTTGTGCCAGTTACACGGCGTGGCAGAATCTTGCCGCGCTCAGAGATAAACTTTTTCAGAAGATCTACATCTTTATAGTCGATGTGAGTGATTCCGTTTGCTGTGAAGAAACAAACTTTACGGCGCTTCGCACGTCCGCCTCTGCGTCCTCCCATTGCCATGGTCAATTCCCTCCTTGTTTTATCAGATTATATATTAACGTTCGATTTGAGTTAGAATGGAAGATCATCATCGGAAATGTCGATTTGTCCGCCACCAGCGAATGGATCTTCATCCAGTCTCGTGTTTCTTTGGGGCTGTCGTTGATTCTGATTTCCAAATGGAGAATCTTGCTCATTTGAGCGGGAAGGATAATTCCCTCCGCGGTCAAAATTCTGGCCCTGGCTTTGACCTTGACTTTGGCCCTTAGGCTCCAGGAACTGGACGCTTTCTGCCATTACTTCCGTAACGTAGACACGCTTCCCGTCCTGTCCTTCATAGCTGCGGGTCTGGATGCGTCCATCAACACCTGCAAGACTTCCCTTTTTGAGGAAGTTTGCGACGTTTTCAGCCGGACGGCGCCAAACAACACAGTTAATGAAGTCAGCTTCCCTCTCTCCCTGCTGGTTCGTAAACGATCTGTTCACGGCCAGGGTGAAGGATGCTACCGCTACTCCATTCGGTGTATAGCGGAGTTCCGGGTCCTTGGTCAAACGGCCGACAAGAATTACACGATTCATCATCAGTATCAACCCCTTTCCTTCCAGCTGTGTTCCAGAAGGAAACGTCAGCCAAAAGTTCTTTTATATAAATTACTTTTCGTCTTTGATTACGATATGGCGAATGATATCTTCGCTGATTTTAGCAAGACGGGAGAACTCGTCAACCGCAGCTGGTTCAGCATTCACCTGAAGGAGTTGGTAGTAGCCGTCACGGAAATCATTGATTTCGTATGCAAGGCGGCGCTTGCCCCAATCCTTAGCTTCGCTAACCTCCGCACCATTATCAGTCAAGATGCCGTTAAAACGCTCGATCAACGCTTTTTTTGCTTCATCTTCAATGTTTGGGCGGATGATGTACATAACTTCGTACTTTCTCATCACTGTCACCTCCTTTTGGACTAACGGCCCATAAATGGGCAAGGAGCAATTATTCATTACTCACAAGTTAAAATTATAGCATAGGAACAATCACAACGCAACTCCTGTTTGGGCTTGTCCATGATTTGCTAAAATTGTTTCTGTTATAATTAAATACTAACATATGTTCGCATTTTTGTCCATTCTATTTTTTTCTAGGCTGTGTTAAATGAATCTGTTGATTTCCGTTCCAGGTGCTTCGCTTTCCGCGGGGCGGGCGGTGAGCCCGCAGGAGTCTCGCACCTTCCACTCCAATCAACAGGGTTAAAATAAATGGTTATGATTAACACAGCCCAACTGAACAAAAACCCCCGCAAGCCTTACGCTGCGAGGGAACAAACAACTTACACGTTAAAACGGAAATGGATGACGTCTCCGTCTTTTACTTCGTATTCTTTTCCTTCAAGGCGCACTTTGCCTGCTTCGCGGGCCGCGCCCATGGAGCCGGCTGCCATCAGGTCGTCATAGGATACCGTTTCGGCGCGGATAAAGCCTCTTTCAAAGTCAGAGTGGATGATGCCCGCACATTGAGGCGCCTTCATGCCGCGGCGGAACGTCCAGGCGCGGACCTCCTGCACTCCTGCTGTGAAGTAGGTGGCAAGGCCAAGCAGGCTGTAGGCCGCCCGGATCAGCTGGTCAAGGCCGGATTCTTCAATGCCAAGCTCTTCAAGGAACATTTCCTTTTCTTCGCCCTCAAGCTCGGCAATTTCTTCCTCAATCTTTGCACAGATGACAATCACTTCCGCATTGTCGGCTGCAGCATATTCACGCACTTTTTGAACATATTCATTGCCGCTCGGATCCGCCACATCATCTTCGCCAACATTCGCCACATACAGCATCGGCTTGGTGGTCAGAAGGTGCAGACCCTTGACAACCTTGGCTTCTTCCTCTGTCAGCTCTACAGTGCGAGCCGCTTTTTCACTTTCAAGCGCTTCTTTGATCTTAACAAGCACCGGATGCTCCACTAAAGCTTCCTTATCCTTTTGCTTGGCCAGTTTCTCAACACGGCTGATGCGCTTGTCAACCGACTCAAGATCGGCAAGGATCAATTCCAGATTGATGACTTCAATATCGTCAATCGGGTCGACACTCCCAGATACATGGGTAATATTCTCATCGGCAAAGCAGCGGACCACCTGGCAGATGGCATCCACTTCACGGATATGGGCCAGGAACTTGTTCCCAAGGCCTTCGCCTTTGCTGGCACCTTTGACAATGCCGGCGATATCAGTGAACTCGAACGCTGTCGGAACAGTTTTCTTTGGCTGCACCAATTCAGTCAGTTTGTTTAAACGGTGATCAGGCACTTCAACAATGCCGACATTCGGGTCGATGGTACAGAATGGGTAATTGGCTGATTCGGCTCCAGCCTGTGTAATTGCATTGAACAAGGTCGACTTCCCGACGTTTGGAAGCCCGACAATACCTGCTGTTAAGGCCATCCTTGTCACTCCTCTATAAAAATATCTATTCAAACCAGTCAGTTTAAACGAATTTGCCTCTCACAATTATAGAGAGTTCACCATAAAAAGACAAGCCGCCGGAGATGGCGGCTTGCGCATGCATTATACTTTTTCAAGATTGACGAGGCAATCATAAACGGTGCTTCCCTGGCGGTTGTCGGACTCGGCATCCGAGGTGAGCATATTGACCGGCCCGCCAAACTTGCGCCAGATCCCTTCATCAATGTTGATTGTACCGGGGTGGGCAATTTTTAAAACAGCCGCTTTGCCTCTTATTTCACCGCGCCCGTTCCATACCCGGACTAGGTCCCCGTCCTGCAGCAGTTTAGCGTCTGCAATATCGGGGCTCACCTCCACCTTGACCTCCGGTTCTTTCGCAAACAGATGATAGTGCTGTGAATGATTGGAACGGAGCGGATGGATGGTCAGGAGCGTGTATGGATATTTTTCAGCCAGGTTGGGATCGGTCCACTTCGTTTCTTTGGGCAGGGACAAGGAAATTCGTCCTCCGAATCCTGCTTTTTCCGCAGAAGCGGAAGTGAACTCATATTTCCCGCTTGGCGTCCTGAATTTATAGTCGCTCCACGGAATATGGTCAACAGGCAATTCTGCATGCTTTTCTGTTCTTAAACGCTCGAGGTTGATACCTTGCTCCTCAAGCTTGGAAAGTCCCATCCCAAGGAACTCCTCCCTTGTATAGGCGAAGTCATCGCCAAAACCAAGCCTGTCCGCCAGCTCCGTCCAAATCCAGGCATCCGTTTTTGCCTCGCCAGGCGGTTCCACAAGCTTTGGGCCGTGATTCACATAATGATGGTACATGGACGAATAATACACATCTTCTGTTTCAAAGACCGATGCAACCGGTAAAACATAATCGGCGAGCTGTGCTGTATCTGTCATGAACTGCTCCATGACAACCAAAGTTTCCAGCGAGGAAAAGGCATCTTGGACCTTTGTGCTGTCCGGCACCTGGGCTAGCGGATTTCCGCAAGTGACGATCGCCATCTTGATTCCTGGGTCGGCTGCAGTCAGGATTCCCTCCGCCTGCTGCATCATGCTGAAGCTGCGGTGTGCTGTTTTTCTGTGAGGCAAGGTGAGGCTGGCACTGTTGAAACTCTGTCCTACCTGCCGGTTCGCATAGTTCGCTCCTCCGCCGGGAATCCCAATATTTCCGCTCACGGCCACAAGGGCATCCATCAGCCTGATCGTATTCCCTCCATTGGCATAACGCTGCATTCCCAGGCCAAACAAGGTCGCAACGGGCCGCTGCCCGTAAACTTCCGCCAGCTCGGTAAAAATGAGCTGCGGCACTTCCGTATAGGCGCTTAGTTCCTCAAGGGTTACGCTATCAATTAGCTCTTTTAAATCGGCAAAACCGATGGTATGGTTTTCAATGAACTTCCGGTCCTCAAGCCCCAGTCTAAGCATTTCCTTGATGATCCCGGCTGCCAGCATGCCGTCAAATCCTGGTTTCACTGTAATATGCTTATCTGCCATCTTCGCTGTGGCATTGTAGAGCGGATCAATTACATACACCCTCGCGCCTGCTTTTTTCGCCTTTTGCAGGGCTTCAAAAAGGTGCATATTGGTCCTGGCCACATTTCTGCCCCAGACGACAATGTTTTTGCTGTTGGAAAGGTCCCCCGGGGCATGGCTGTAGGCATCGCCGAAATCCCAGCACTGCGCTTCGATTCCGCTTCCCCAGCAAATGGAACCCGTAAGCTCCGTAACGCCGCCAAAGGCATTGAAAAACCGGCTGTCCAGTTTGGTCAGAAGGCCGCCATTTGCATAATCATGGCTGTGGAGCACAGAGGCTGTTCCATAGGCTTCCTTGTAGTGCTGCAGCTTTTCGGCTATCTCGTCCAAAGCCTGCTTCCAGCTGATTCTCGCAAACTCACCATCTACTTTTTTTAACGGATACAGCAGACGGTCACCTGAGTTGACACGCTGCTCCAACATCCGGCCCCTGCCGCAGATCTTCCCCCTGGTAATCGGATGATCTTCATCGCCCTCGATCTTTGTCACTTTCCCGTTATCGACTGTCACCTTGAAGCCGCAGCTGTCCCAGCAATTAAGCGGGCATGCGGAATGAAAAACCTTCGCCATTTGCTCCATCCCCAAACTTTTTAGAGATTTATCTAGAATGCAAGATTCCATTATCTTTTAAAAAAGAAGCAGGATCACTCCCCCTGCTCCTGCCTTTCCAGTACCTTTTTCATTTTGCGGGTAAAATCTTTTCTTGGGATTAGGACACTATGTCCGCAGCCTTCACACTTGATGCGGATATCCATGCCCAGACGGATGATTTTCCAGCGGTTCGTTCCGCAAGGATGGGGCTTTTTCATCTCCACCACATCATTAAGCTGAAACTCTTTTTGTTCCACTGTTTTCCCTCCTTTAACTTCCCGGTTGTTTCCTCATAGCTTCCTCTTCCTGCCGTGAATACATAACAAGCCGCGGATAAGGAATTTCAATGCCATTTTCATCAAGGGCAAGCTTTATTTCCTTGCGGAGCAGCCTGCCGATATACCAATGCTTCATTGGCTGGGTTTCCGCCACAATCCGCAGGACCAGCTCGGAGGCTCCAAATTGCTGGACTCCAAGCAATTCCGGCTCTTTCACAAGCTCTTCATATTTCTCGGGAAGCCCGGCCAAAAGATCCTGCAGTACACGCTCTGTCCTGTCGATATCACTTTCATAAGCAATTCCAATGTCAAGGATGGCCACACTATTATGCAAAGAGAAATTTGTGACTTCCGTAATACTCCCATTAGGCAAAATATGTACTTCGCCCGTAAAACTTTTGATTTTGGTTGTCCTTAAGCCGATTTCATCGACTGTTCCTTCAAACTGGCCGATTCGGACAAAATCACCGACTGAAAACTGGTCCTCAAAGATGATGAAAAATCCGGTGATCACATCCTTTACCAGGCTCTGTGCCCCAAAGCCCACCGCCAGGCCGACAATCCCGGCACCTGCCAGCATGGCTTGGACATTGATCGTCAACACGGACAGGATGGTCATAATCGAAATAAAAAAGACTACATAAGTAAGGATATTTTCCAAAAGCTTGATCAGCGTCGCATCCCGGCGCTCCGAAACCAGCCCCAAAGGAGTCTTCGTTTTCAAATTGAAAAACTTTCGGATTGCAGATTTTCCTAATCGAATTACCAATCCCGAAATGATGAGAATGGCGATAATTTTAAGCAGTCCTTCGCCAATAGTGAACCACATCTCTTCATTGGTAAATTTATCAGCGGTCATTTGCCAGAATTTTTCTGTATTGCTCATAACATCACCTGCCTAAAATAATGAAACATAACCATTTTATCAAGTATCCTTCCATCATGCCAATGCAAGAGTGCATTTCATAATATTGGGTTACAAACCTATCTTTTGTTTAAATGTTTCTTTTTACAGGTATGTATAGATTAAAAAAAATTTCCGTATACTGGTATTATGAATGTAAGGGAGTGGAGCCAATGAATCTTAATTTTTTTGACAGGAAGGGCAGCCCGATCAAAATCAATCACGAAGATACACATGCTGCCGCCAAGCTTGCCGAAAGCATGCTTAACCTTCTTCCTGCCTATACAAATCGCCCCATCGTCTTTGTTTGCATTGGAACCGACAGGTCCACAGGTGATTCATTGGGTCCACTGATCGGCAGCTTTCTGGAAGAAAAGAGCATTTCCCCTTTTTATGTATATGGCACACTCGAAGACCCCATCCATGCCGTGAATCTTGAAGACAAGCTGAACGAAATCAAGCAAAAGCATGTCCATCCATTCATCATTGGCATTGATGCCTGCCTCGGCAGGCTGAAAAGTGTAGGCTCCATCCATATCAATTCCGGCCCATTAAAGCCAGGAGCTGGCGTCAACAAGAATCTGCCTGAAGTCGGGGACATCCACCTTACCGGAATCGTCAATGTTAGCGGCTTCATGGAATTTTTTGTCCTTCAGAACACAAGGCTGAACCTTGTCGTAAAAATGGCCAAAACCATTGCCGAAGGAATCCATGAGACAAGTCTTCTTCTGCCAAGAAAACAGACATGGACCGAGATCAAGTGGGATATTAATCGTGAACAGACAACTTGAATAGAATGAAAGAGAGGAAAGCCTGACTATAAATGGCTTTCCTCTCTTTTTTACCACTCTTTAAAAAAACAAACTATATCCATATTGAGCAGCCACTGCCAGCAAGGTAACGACAATGCCTGGCAGGAGATTCGCCACTTTGATGTTTGTCAGGCCGGCAAGGTTCAGGCCAATGGCAAAAATCATCACTCCGCCTGTAGCCGTCACTTCCACAATGAAACTGTCCATCAGTTCTGCCGGGATAATCCGGTCAATTTGCGTCGCAAAGGCAGCAATTGTTCCCTGGTAGAGCATGACAGGGATAGCCGAAAAGATGACGCCAATGCCTAGCGTCGTTGTCAAAATCAAAGCGGTGAAACCATCTATGATTGCTTTTGTGTAAAGCACATCATGGTCGCCGCGGATGCCGCTGTCGAGTGCTCCGATGATCGCCATCGCCCCGATGACGAAAATCAGGGTGGCCGTCACAAACCCCTGCGAAACGCTGCCCTGTCCTTCACTGCCAATCTTCTTTTCAAGCCAATGGCCAAGGCTGTTCAATTTGTCATCAAGATGGAGATACTCTCCAATCACGGCTCCGATGACCAGGCTGATGATGACAATCAGAAAGTTTTCGCTCTTAAAGCCCATCTGCAGGCCGAGGACCATAACCGAAAGGCCGATTCCATACATCACCGTCGTCTTCATTCCCTCGGGAATCCGATGCAGCAGCTTGCCTAGAAATGTACCAATGATAATCAGCAGACCGTTCACAATCGTTCCTAGTAAAAACATCTTTTTCACCCAAATCCAATATTTCGTTCAGCGAAATTTTCCTTATAATTTACCATAAAAAAAGAGAATTTCCTATTCATTCTTTATTAGCAGGCCAATTTTGTCCAAAAAAAGAAGCCATCCCGCAAGACAGCTTAAGAGTCTGATTGGCCGATCAACTCCAAAATCCTTTCAAGATCTTCCTTCGAAAAGAATTCAATTTCAATTTTCCCTTTATTTTTGGTCTGCCTGATATGGACGGTCGTGCCAAACCGTTCACGCAAGTGGTTTTCCCTGTCGGCAATAAAAATATCCTTGCCTGGCTGAGGCTTTTTCTTTGTTTCACGTGGAACGGTTTCGTTAAGCTGCTGGATCAGCTGTTCAAGCTGGCGGACATTAAGCCCCTCTTTAATCGTCTTTTCGGCAATGGACGGCAATTTGTCCTTCTGCCTCAATCCAAGCAATGCCCTGCCATGGCCCATTGTCATTTTCCCGCCCGAGATCAGTTCCTGGATTTTGGGAGGAAGGCTTAGCAGGCGAATATGGTTGGCCAAATGAGGACGGCTCTTTCCAAGACGCTTTGCCAGCTCTTCCTGGGTGATGCCCAGCTTTTCGATCAGGTTCTGGTATGCGGCTCCCTCCTCAATTGGATTGAGGTCCTCGCGCTGCAGGTTTTCAAGGATAGCAAGCTCCATCATTTGCTGCTCGGTAAGCTCCCGGACAACAGCGGGAACTGTCTCAAGGCCCGCTTCCCCTGCTGCCCGGAAACGCCGCTCGCCTACCACGATTTCATAGCCTTTTATCGTCTTGCGGACAATGATCGGCTGGAGGATGCCATGCTCAATGATCGAGTTTTTCAGCTCCTCGATTGCCTCCTTCTGAAAGACCTTCCTTGGCTGGTAAGGGTTCGGACGCAATTCCTTGATGCTGATTTCCTTGACGGTCTCTTCTTTGCCAACTTCCATATTAAAGAAAGCATTCAAGCCTTTTCCTAAGCCTTTAGCCATTTGCAACCACTTCCTTTGCAAGTTCTAGGTAAACTTCGGCTCCTCGCGACTTTGGATCGTAGATGATAATCGGCTCTCCATGGCTTGGAGCCTCGCTAAGGCGGACATTGCGGGGAATAATCGTTTTATACACTTTATCCTGGAAGTACTTTTTCACTTCTTCAATGACCTGGATTCCGAGATTGGTGCGGGCATCCAGCATCGTCAGCAGGACGCCTTCAATTTTGAGGTCATGGTTTAAATGCTTTTGCACCAGCCTTACAGTATTAAGCAGCTGGCTCAAGCCTTCCAGCGCATAATATTCGCATTGAACAGGAATCAGCACTCCGTCTGATGCCGTTAAGGAATTCAAGGTCAACAACCCGAGCGACGGCGGGCAATCTATCAATATATAATCAAAGTCTTCTTTTACTTCCTCAAGGGCCCTTTTTAGCCTGACTTCCCGGGAAATAGTCGGCACAAGTTCAATTTCGGCGCCAGCCAGCTGGATTGTGGCCGGAATCGCAAACAGATTATCGACAGCTGTCGGCCTGATCGCAGACTTGGCATCCACATCATCGACAAGGACATCGTAAATGCAGCGTTCGACATCGGCCTTTTCAATTCCAATTCCGCTGGTCGCATTGCCTTGCGGATCAATATCGACCAATAACACTTTTTTCCCTATGTATGCTAAGCAGGCCCCCAGGTTGACCGAGGTAGTCGTTTTTCCAACCCCGCCTTTCTGGTTGGCAATCGCAATGATTTTGCCCACATTGTCACCTACTTTCAAAACCTTTAAGATTGTCCCGTTTGGAGGGAGATTATCGTTTATTTGCCTTTAAATTCTGTCAAAACAATCATGTATTCTATTTTACCATGAAAAAACACGGTCGAAAGGCTTTTTAGAAAAATATCGCAGTCTGGCAAACTTCAATTCTCGCATAAAAAAATGCGAGAAACAGCGATGGCTTCTCACATTTTTTCCTTATTTTTTCTTCGGGATCTTTATGGTGATCTGGTAATAATCCTCGTGTTCCTCTTCCTCGGACTTAAGGTTGATTCCAGAATCCGAAACCATCGACAAGGACTGGCGGATCGTATTGACAGCAATGCGCATATCCTTGCTGAACGCCCTCCGCTTTGGCTTCGGAGGCTTGTCATCCTGGCTCATCATCTTTTCGACACGTGCTTCCGTCTGCTTGACGTTCAAGGATTTCTCAATGATTTCATTGAGCAGCTGGACCTGCTTCTCCGCATCTTTCAATGGAATCAGCGAGCGGGCGTGACGTTCCGAAATCTGCTTGTTCAATAAGGAATCCTGGACTTCCTGAGGCAGTTTCAAGAGACGGAGCTTATTGGCTACCGTTGACTGTCCTTTCCCTAGGCGCTGGGCTAGAGCCTCTTGTGTCAGGTTATGGATTTCCAGCAATTTGCCATAGGCAATCGCTTCTTCAATCGGGGAGAGCTCTTCCCGCTGAAGGTTTTCTATCAATGCAACAGAGGCCGTCTCTGCGTCGGTTAAGTTATTGACAATTGCCGGGACTTCCTCCCAGCCAAGTTTCCTCATAGCCCGCCAGCGGCGTTCACCCGCGATGATTTCGTACTTGCCGTCTTCAAATTCCCTGATGACGATGGGCTGTATCACTCCGTGCGTGTGGATTGTACGGGCGAGCTCCTCAATTTTTTCATCATCGAACACCGTTCTTGGCTGAAATCGATTAGGTACGATATCGTCAATAGGAATTTTTCTTATTTCATCTTTCTCTTCCGTTTTTTCTGCCGTCACTGGTTCCTGCTTTTCTCCCAGGCCAAAAAAGCGTGAAAAAGAAGGCTTCATTCCCCTGCACCACCTTTATGAAACTCCCTATAACATATTTCTCTATAAGAAAGACAAGTTCCTGCCTATAAATAATTATAAACCAAATTCAAGGTTTAGGTACCCCTATTCGATGGGAGATTTATTAGGGGTACCTGGTTTGCGCGGATACTGCTTCGGTGTTTTCTTCTCTTTATCAATGACTAAAACCGTGCGGTCGCTGTCTTCTACAGGCAGCTTGAAGGAATGGACTCCGCGGAGCTTTCCGCCCAGTACATGGAGCGCCTTTTTGCCCTTCTGCAGCTCTTCCTCGGCCTGTCCGCCTTTCATCGCAACGAACTGTCCGCCGACCTTCGCAAGCGGCAGGCACAGTTCGCTAAGGACAGAAAGCCTCGCGACCGCCCTCGCCATTACGACTTCATACTGTTCGCGATGCTGCTTGTTCTGGCCGAATGTTTCGGCGCGGTCATGGATGAAGGTCACGTTCTCAAGCTTCAGCTCCTTGGCCAAATGCTCAAGGAACGTAATTCGTTTGTTCAGGGAATCAACGATGGTGATCTGCAGCTTCGGGAAGGCGATTTTCAGGGGAATGCTTGGGAAGCCTGCCCCTGCGCCTACATCGCATAAATTCAGCTGACGGTCAAAATTGAAATGGAAGGCCGCTGAAACGGAATCATAAAAATGCTTTAGAAACACTTCTTCCTTATCGGTAATTGCCGTCAGATTCATTTTTTCATTCCATTCAACAAGAGTTCTGAAATAGGTTTCGAACTGTTCCATCTGCCAATCAGTGAGAAGAATCCCCTTTTCAGCCAGAGATGCTTTAAATTGTTCTGGGTTCATAAGCCTTCCCTCTCAAAAAAAGTTTGTCTTACTGGTTCGAAATGCGGGCAACCCGCCCTTGTTCAATATAAACAAGCAAAATCGAAATATCAGCCGGGTTTACCCCTGAAATCCGGGAAGCCTGGGCAATCGAAAGCGGGCGTACGGTTTTTAAATTATGCCTGGCTTCCGTGGCAATTCCGGTGATCGCATCATAATCAATGTTCTCCGGTATTTTCTTATCTTCCATTTTCTTCAGGCGGTCAACCTGCTGAAGTGATTTTTCGATATACCCTTCATATTTGATCTGGATTTCGACCTGCTCTTCAACCTCTGGATCCAGCTGGGTCTCAGGCGGAATCAAGGATTTGATATGTTCATACGAAATTTCGGTACGCTTGATGAAATCAGAAGCGCGTATTCCATCTTTAAGTTCACTTCCGCCAAGGGAGCGGATCAGCTCCTGGACTTGCTGTGAAGGCTTGATGATGGTGTTCCGAAGTCTTTTGGTTTCTGCTTCAATCGCAGCCTTCTTCGCCAGGAAACTGTCGTAGCGTTCATCGGAAATAAGTCCAAGTTCGCGGCCGATGCCGGTCAGGCGCAGATCGGCATTGTCATGCCTCAGCAGCAGGCGGTATTCTGCCCTCGATGTCAGCAGCCTGTATGGTTCGCTTGTTCCTTTTGTAACAAGGTCATCGATCATAACACCTATATAGGCATCTGAACGGCTTAAAATAACTTCTTCTTTGCCCAATGCCCTTCTGCCGGCATTGATGCCAGCCATCAAGCCCTGTCCGGCTGCTTCTTCGTAACCTGAAGTTCCGTTGATTTGGCCAGCGGTGTAAAGGTTTTTGATTTTTTTCGTTTCCAGCGTCGGCCATAGCTGGGTCGGAACGACCGCATCATACTCAATCGCATACCCTGGACGCATCATTTTCGCGTTTTCAAGGGCCGGGATGGAACGGAGCAGCTTGTGCTGGACATCCTCCGGAAGGCTAGTCGACAGTCCCTGTACATATACTTCCTGTGTATGTCGCCCTTCAGGCTCAAGGAAGATCTGGTGGCGCGGCTTGTCATTGAAACGGACGACTTTATCTTCAATCGAAGGACAATAGCGCGGGCCAGTCCCTTTGATCATCCCGGAGAACATCGGAGACCGGTGAAGGTTCTGGTCAATCAGCTCATGCGTTTTTTCATTTGTATACGTCAGCCAGCACGGCAGCTGGTCGGTGATATATTTGGTTGTCTCGTAGGAGAAAGCGCGCGGCACGTCGTCACCAGGCTGGATCTCCGTTTTTGAATAATCGATTGTATCGCTGTGGACCCGCGGCGGCGTGCCTGTCTTGAACCTCACCAAATCAAGTCCCAACTCTTCAAGATGCTCCGAAAGTTTAATGGATGGCTGCTGATTGTTCGGGCCGCTGGAGTATTTCAATTCGCCAAGAATAATTTCCCCGCGCAGGAAAGTTCCTGTTGTAATCACAACGGTCTTCGAACGATACTGTGCACCTGTCTGCGTAACCACGCCCGTGCAGACACCATCTTCGATAATCAGCTTTTCCACCATTCCCTGGGCCATCGTCAGGTTTGGTTCATTTTCCATTGTCTTTTTCATTTCATGCTGGTAGGCAAACTTATCCGCCTGGGCTCTAAGCGCTCTTACGGCCGGGCCCTTTCCAGTATTGAGCATCCTCATTTGGATGTATGTTTTATCGATGTTACGGCCCATCTCTCCGCCAAGGGCATCAATTTCCCTGACAACAATCCCTTTGGCCGGACCGCCTATGGACGGGTTGCATGGCATATAGGCAATCATATCAAGATTGATGGTGATCATCAGTGTTTTCGCACCCATGCGCGCAGCCGCAAGACTCGCCTCGCTGCCCGCATGGCCCGCACCAATGACAATCACATCATAATTACCTGCTTCAAATGGCATTGTGCTGCCTCCTTTATTTTATCAAATCTTCCTTTATTCTACTTCCCTAGGCAAAACTGTGAAAACAGCTGGTCAATCAAACTTTCATGCACGCTGTCGCCGATGATTTCACCGAGCAATTCCCAGGATCGGGTGAGGTCGATTTGGACGATGTCGATTGGTGTTCCCATTTCAACGCCTGAAATCGCTTCTTCAATCGCGTTCTTTGCCTGGTTCAGCAGGGCGATATGGCGGCTGTTCGATACATATGTCATATCGCCTGCCTCAATGGAACCTGAGAAAAACAATGAGGAAATTGCTTCTTCAAGCTCGTCGATGCCCTCGTCTTCCTTCAGCGAGGTGGTGACGATTTTATATTGGCTGGCAAGCTCCTTGACTTCCCCCATATCCAGCTTTTGCGGCAAATCTGTTTTATTGACAATGACAATTACATCCATGCCTTCTACCGCTCGGAAAAGGTTCCTGTCCTCTTCGGTGAAATCGTCCGAGTAGTTTAACACAAGCAAGATCAAGTCTGCTTCTTTTAATACCTGGCGTGAGCGTTCCACGCCAATTCGTTCAACAATATCCTCTGTTTCCCTGATGCCTGCTGTATCGAGCAGCCTAAGCGGAACGCCGCGGACATTGACATATTCTTCAATAACATCCCTTGTTGTTCCGGGAATATCCGTGACAATGGCTTTATTTTCGTGTACAAGGCTGTTAAGCAGCGACGATTTCCCGACATTTGGGCGGCCGACAATGACCGTCGACAGTCCTTCACGCAGAATTTTCCCTTGCTGGGAGGTTTGCAGTAGCTTCTCGATTTCCTTCAGGACAAACCTGGACTTATCCAGCAGCATGCGATGGGTCATTTCTTCCACATCATCGTATTCCGGATAATCGATATTAACCTCTACATGGGCAAGCGTCTCAAGGATTTCCTGGCGAAGCTTCCTGATCAGCCTGGAAAGACGGCCATCCATTTGGTTCAGGGCCACATTCATCGCCCTGTCTGTTTTAGCACGGATAAGGTCGATCACCGCCTCCGCCTGTGAAAGGTCAATCCGTCCATTCAGGAAGGCCCTCTTTGTGAATTCACCCGGTTCCGCAAGCCTCGCCCCCTGGTTTAGGACGAGCTGCAGCACCCTGTTCACTGAAACTAGTCCGCCATGGCAGTTGATCTCGACGACATCTTCCTTTGTAAATGTCTTTGGCCCCCTCATAACGGAAACCATCACTTCTTCGGCTGTCTCGCCAGTGGCAGGATCGATGATGTGGCCATAGTGAATCGTATGGGATGGAACATCCTTCAGCTTTTTGCTTCCGAGCCCCTTAAACAGCCTGTCCGCTATCGCAAAGGCTTCCTCACCGCTTAACCGGACGATGGCAATCGCTCCTTCCCCCATCGGAGTCGAAATGGCCGCAATTGTATCAAACTCCATTCTATTCACCTCACTGCTTCTTCATAAAATGTATCTATGTGATTTACGTATCGTTTCCCAAATTTATAGAGTATCACAGCTTTTGCCAAAAACATATAAATCCGTATTCCTTTTATCCACAAGAAAAAAAGAAATATCTTATATTTTAACTTATCCACATGTGAATAACAATAACGGTGAAACTTCATTCAGCGGGAGAACAGGGTAAGCACCCTTTCCGATAAATAAACGGAGAAACTTCTCTTAATTAGTAAATAGCACTGAAAAGCTCCTGAATAGAAGGAGGAATTCCGCCTATTGATTCGAAAAACGTGAAAATAGGCCATTTTTCTTTGCATAACCGGAAAACTTCCCCCTATATGCCATGGAAAAAGCTAAATTTCTCATATAACCGAATAATCTCCGCTTATTTACTACCGCTGAGTACACCCAATTCAAAACTCTTCCCTTTGGACAAAGGACAAGGAAGCTGGGCCAGGCCACACCCAGAAATTTGGGCATAAAAAACCGGTCTGCTTCCAGACCGGTTTTACTTTGTTCTAACTTATTTGACTGGTGAAATAACAATGTGACGATGGGGATCGCTGCCATCGGAATAGGTTTTGATCTTCCTGTTTCCCATCAAAGCAGTATGGATGACTTTTCGTTCATAGGAAGGCATTGGCTCAAGTGCCACTTCCTTTCCTGTTTTCACTGCCTGTTGCGCAAGGCGCTGAGCAAGCTGCACCAGCGTGTCACTCCTTCTCTTCCGATAGTCCTCCGCATCAAGAAGTACGGTGTAAAACTGTTCGGAGTGCCGGTTCATGACAAGCTGTGTCAAATATTGAAGCGAATTGAGGGTTTGTCCCCTTTTCCCGATCAACAGCGCGATTTTCTCCCCGCTCAGGATAAAAGTGACTTGCTTGCCCTCTGTTTTCACTTCCACCTCTGCCGGTGCGCCAAGATGCTGGGCAACCTGCTTCAAATAGTTGACTGCTTCTTCAAACGGGTCAATCTTCATCGTGACCTTCACGACAGCTGGGCGGGTTCCGAAAATTCCAAGGATCCCTTTCTTTCCTTCATCAATCACATTGATTTCTGTGCGGTCTCTCGTTGTTTTTAACTGAGCTAGTGCTGATTCTACTGCTTCTTCGACTGTTTGTCCGGTAGCAGTTATCTGTTTCACTTTTTTGCTCCTCCCGCGCTGCCGGCTGCTGTCTGTTTCTTCAGGTCCGGCCCTTTAATGAAATAAGTTTGGACAATCATAAAGATGTTCCCTACTACCCAGTAAAGGGATAAAGCTGCCGGGAACGAAACAGCGAACACGACGATCATGATTGGCATCAGATAAAGCATCATTTTCATCTGCGGGTTGTCTTCCATGCCCACCATCATCATTTTTTGCTGAATGAAAGTAGTCACGCCGGCAATGAGCGGCAAAAGATAAATTGGATCCGGCGACCCAAGGTCAAACCAGAGGAAATTATGGTTGGCAATCTCCCTGGTCCGGACGATTGCATGGTAAAAACCGATCAAAATTGGCATTTGTATCAGCAGCGGGAAACATCCTGCAAGCGGATTGACCCCATGCTTCTGGAACAAGGCCATTGTTTCCTGCTGAAGCTTTTGCTGTGTCTTCTGGTCTTTCGAGCTGTATTTTTCCCTAAGTTTCTGCATCTCAGGCTGAATTGCCTGCATGGCTTTCGAGTTTTTCGTCTGCTTGATCATCAAAGGCAAAATCGCGAAACGCAAAAGAATTGTAACGATGATAATCGACAATCCATAGCTTCCGTTCATCCATTCGGCCATTTTCATTATCAGCATGGAAAGCGGATAAACGATATATTCATTCCAAAAGCCGGAACTTTCCTCCGTAATCGGCTGATCATACTCCATACATCCCGTCAGGACGGCCATGAGAAGCAGCAAACCGGCTACCAGCATTATTCTTTTTTTCAAGCGAACTTTCCTCCTAACCGTGAAACTTTCACGTAATATCCTATCTATTTTCAGGATGATGGATTAACCTTAGAGTGGTTCAAGCCGTCATCCGGCAGATACATTAATACCAGGCAAGTGTATTTTACCATCTTTTTATAGCAAGCGCTTTAAAATATTGCCAAGCTGGCAAATTATTTCACACCTTCATTATGACCAGGGTTTCTTTTATTCAAAACCCTCGCCACTTTCAGGACATGCTCAAGGCTTTTTTTCACTTCCAGCATCTCCATATCCGCGGCCGGCTTCCTCGCAACGATGACATAGTCCTTTCCAGTATGTATATCTTCCTGCAGCTCCAGGAAGCTTTGGCGGATATACCTTTTTATTCGGTTCCTTGTCACGGCATTGCCAAGCTTCTTGCTCACTGACAAACCAATCCGGAAGGTTTCCTGTCCTTCCTTCCTAAGGACATAAACAACAAACTGGCGATTGGCAAAGGATTTCCCCTTTTTGAACACTTCCTGAAAATCCTTGTTTTTCTTTATTCTCAATTCTTTTTTCATTTCATACACCTTCAATCAAGTCAAGTGGCCTGAGATCCCTGCGTTTATTTTACTGTATGTGAAAGAAAAATAAAAATTGGCGCAAAAAGAGAAAAAGACCACTGACAGTTCAGTGGCCTAGGCAGATAACACTTTTCTTCCTTTGCGACGGCGGCGTGCAAGAACATTGCGGCCGGTTGAGCTGCTCATGCGGCTGCGGAAGCCGTGAACTTTGCTGTGCTTACGTTTATTTGGTTGGTAAGTTCTTTTCATTATATGACACCTCCCTGAGGAATTAGCTGCTTCTTTCAGACAGTCCTACTAATTATAAGGACGTAAGCCTAAAAATGTCAATAGTCTATGAGGAAAAGAGTCGATCCCGCCTGCTGGAAATTATTTCACCAAAAAAAAATGAACTATACTTCTTTTGTGTCCAGAGGCCACTTATTCATTTTATCTTAAAAATGCATTTTAGCTGGTTGTGGACAAAAATCGACACAGTTTTTTTATCCACAGCACCAATTCACAGCTTTTAAACAAACTATAGGCCTGTGGACAAATATTCCCCACATGGACGGGCTATTGTGGATAAAGTAATGAAAAGCGTTGCTTAATACTGGTTTTTTTGATATTATATTTGTGTTTTCACTCTTGATAATTGGTGTTGATGAAATAAGTTATCCCCATTTTGTGGATAAGCTGTGGACAGGTTATTCACTCCTGTGTGTGGAAATTTGTCCACAACAAGTGGATAATGTCGAAAAACCACTATTCTTCCTTATTATATATTTCTCCACATTAATAGATTTGTATAATTATAAATCCACCATCATTTCTCCATGCATATTTTATGCATTCACCAAAATTCCGTTAAAAGGAGGGTTACCGGTTGGAAAACATTGCGGATTTATGGAATAATGCCTTGTCCAAAATTGAGAAAAAAATCAGCAAGCCCAGTTTTGATACATGGCTTAAATCCACGAAGGCCCATTCCCTGCAGGGAGACACGCTGACGATTACAGCACCGAATGAATTTGCCCGCGATTGGCTGGAAGAACGCTATTCGCAGCTTATCAGCTCAATTCTTTATGAAATTACCGGAGAGGAACTTGGAATCAAGTTCATTATTCCGCAAAATCAGAATGATGAGGAATTCAGCGTTCCTGTGCCGCCAAAAAAGGCCATAAAGGACGATGACCAGCACGATCTTCCAAATAACATGCTGAACCCTAAGTATACATTCGATACATTCGTCATCGGTTCCGGAAACCGCTTTGCCCATGCGGCTTCGCTTGCGGTCGCGGAAGCGCCGGCAAAAGCGTACAATCCGCTGTTTATCTATGGAGGAGTTGGACTCGGAAAGACCCACCTGATGCACGCTATCGGGCATTATGTGCAGGATCATAATCCGTCCGCCAAGGTTGTCTACTTGTCTTCCGAGAAATTCACAAACGAGTTCATCAATTCCATCAGGGACAATAAGGCCGTAGAATTTCGCAATAAATATCGAAAAGTCGATGTTCTTTTAATAGACGATATTCAATTCCTGGCAGGAAAAGAATCAACGCAGGAAGAGTTTTTCCATACTTTCAATACGCTCCATGAGGAAAGCAAGCAAATCATCATTTCCAGCGACCGTCCGCCCAAGGAGATCCCAACCCTTGAAGACCGCTTAAGGTCACGCTTTGAATGGGGACTGATTACTGATATCACTCCACCGGACCTGGAAACACGCATTGCCATCCTGAGGAAAAAAGCGAAAGCGGAAGGGCTTGATATTCCGAATGAAGTGATGCTTTATATCGCAAACCAGATTGACTCCAACATCCGCGAACTCGAGGGGGCGTTGATAAGGGTAGTCGCTTTCTCCTCCCTGATCAACAAGGATATCAACGCCGATCTTGCTGCCGAAGCGCTGAAGAACATCATTCCGAGCTCCAAGCCCAAGGTCATTACGATCCTCGATATCCAGCGGACCGTCGGGCAGCATTTCAACGTGAAATTGGAGGATTTCAAAGCGAAGAAACGGACAAAGTCCGTTGCCTTCCCGCGCCAGATCGCGATGTATCTTTCCCGGGAGCTTACTGACTTTTCGCTTCCTAAAATTGGCGAAGAATTTGGCGGCCGGGACCATACGACCGTCATCCATGCCCATGAAAAAATCTCAAAGCTGCTTTCAACTGATTCAGCTCTGCAAAGACAGCTGCGTGACATTCATGAGGAATTAAAGATTTAGGATAATGTGAATAACTAATACTAAACTGCGCACAGTCTGTCCACATGTGGATAGGCTGTGTTTCCTTGTCGAAATATCAGTTATCCACAAATCCACAGGGCCTACTAGTACTTTTACTGTTTTATTAAAAAAATAAATATATATGCTATTAAAAAGAATTTCATACCAGGAGGATCAAAAAAATGAGGTTTGTAATCCAGCGGGATCATTTATTGCAAAGTGTCCAGGATGTAATGAGGGCAGTTACAAGCAGAACCACCATTCCAATTTTGACAGGTATTAAAATTGTGGCTACTGAAGAGGGAGTTACTCTTACAGGCAGTGATTCGGATATTTCCATTGAATCTTTTATTCCAAGGGAAGAAGATGACAAGGAAATTGTCGAAATCAAGCAAACAGGCGCCATCGTCCTCCAGGCTAAATTCTTCAGTGAAATTGTTAAGAAACTGCCGACTGATACAGTTGAGATCGACGTTCAAAACCACCTGCAAACAGTCATCCGGTCAGGGAAGTCAGAGTTCAACTTAAATGGTCTGGATGCAGAGGAGTATCCTCACCTTCCGCAAATCGCAGAAGAAAATTTGTTCCGGGTTCCAACTGATTTGCTTAAAGCACTGATTCGCCAAACTGTGTTCGCAGTGTCCACCTCAGAAACACGTCCCATCTTGACAGGTGTCAACTGGAAGGTGGAGAACAATGAATTAACCTGTATTGCAACAGACAGCCATCGTCTTGCACTGAGAAAAGCCTTGCTTGAAACCGAAGTCGAGGGAAAACATAATGTGGTCATCCCCGGCAAGAGCCTTACCGAGCTAAGCAAAACTCTCGATGATACTGCTGAAAAGGTCGACATCGTCATTACCGAAAACCAGGTCCTTTTTAAGGCCAAGCATCTCTTGTTCTTCTCAAGACTGCTGGAAGGAAATTATCCTGATACAGCCAGGCTGATTCCTAATGACAGCAAAACGGATGTCGTCCTCAACGCCAAGGAATTCCTTCATGCGATTGATCGTGCTTCCCTGCTGGCAAGGGAAGGCAGGAATAATGTTGTCAAATTCTCGACGGTTGAAGACTATGCCATTGAAGTTTCTTCCAATACTCCGGAAATCGGCAAAGTCGTCGAGGAAATCCAAAGCCAGTCCATCGAGGGTGAAGAACTGAAGATCTCCTTCTCGGCAAAATATATGATGGACGCCCTGAAAGCCCTTGAAGGCAGTGAAATCCAGGTCTCCTTCACGGGAGCGATGCGGCCGTTTGTCATTCGCCCGATGAATGATGACACAACTTTGCAATTGATTTTGCCGGTGAGAACCTATTAATCATGATATTCAAAAACCCCCTTGCTGAATGAGCTGGGGGTTACTGTTTTCTCGAGAATGGGTTGGTAACCCTTGTCTCTTGCCTGATTATTTAGTAAAATAAAGTATTAGCTCCTTTTATGAAAAGGGTGATAAATATGAGCCAGGAAGTAAAAATCGATACTGAATTTATTACATTGGGCCAGTTCCTTAAGCTGGCAGACGTCATCCAGTCCGGGGGGATGGCCAAGTGGTTTTTGAGTGAGCATGGAGTGTTCATTAATGGAGAACAGGACCAGCGCAGGGGAAGGAAGCTGCGCAGCGGAGATGTCATCGCCATTCCGGGTTTTGGCAAGTTCCGTATTCAGTAATTAAAGGATGGGCCTTTCATGCATATAGAAGAGCTATTGTTAAAGAACTACCGGAATTATGAACAACTCGAAGCGCATTTTGAAAACAAGGTTAATGTGATTCTCGGTGAAAACGCCCAGGGGAAAACCAATGTGATGGAATCCATCTATGTGCTGGCAATGGCCAAGTCACATCGGACATCCAATGATAAGGAACTTATTCGCTGGGATGAAGATTATGCTAAAATAGAAGGCAGGATTGCCAAAACCAGAGGTTCCCTCCCGATGCAGCTCGTCATATCCAAGAAAGGCAAACGGGCCAGGTATAATCATATTGAGCAGCGCAAACTGAGCCAGTATGTGGGAAACATGAATGTTGTGATGTTCGCGCCTGAGGATCTCCACCTCGTCAAGGGGAGTCCGCAAGTTAGGCGCCGTTTTATTGATATGGAAATTGGACAGGTATCCCCTGTCTATTTGCATGATATCAGCCAATACCAAAAGGTCCTCCAGCAGCGGAACCACTACCTGAAACAGCTTCAGCTCAGGCAGCAGACCGACCAGGCAATGCTCGATATCCTGACCGAGCAGTTCATCGGGTTTGCAGCCAGGATTGTGGCTAAACGCTTTGAGTTCCTCCGTCTGCTCGAACAGTGGGCTTTGCCCATCCACCAGGGCATCTCGCGCGGGCTGGAAACGCTGAAAATTGAGTATAAAGCGTCTGCTGAGGTATCAGAAGAACAGGATTTGTCGAAAATGGTAGAAGTATACCATGAAAAGTTTGCTAAAATAAAGAATAGAGAGATTGAACGGGGAGTCACCATGTTCGGCGCCCATCGCGATGACCTTGCCTTCCTGGTCAACGGACGGGATGTGCAGACATTCGGTTCCCAGGGGCAGCAGCGGACGACCGCCCTATCCGTCAAGCTCGCTGAAATTGAACTGATCAACAAGGAAATTGGCGAATACCCGATCCTGCTGCTTGACGATGTTTTATCCGAGCTGGATGATTACCGCCAATCCCATTTATTAAATACCATTCAGGGAAAGGTCCAGACCTTTGTGACGACCACCAGCGTCGAAGGGATTGACCACCAGACCCTGAAAGAAGCGGCTGCTTACCGGGTAACCTCCGGTGTTATGGAAAGAACGCAATGAGGTGACTGTATGTATTTGCATATAGGAGAAGAAACATTGATCAGGACAAATGAAATCATTGCCATTATTGACAGGGAAAGTGCCGGTTCATCCCCTATCTTTGAAGAATTCCTCGGGCACAGGGAAGACGGAGTGGTCAATCTTTCCAAAAGCCAGTACAAGTCAATTGTCATCACCAGGAACCAGGTTTATTATTCCCCATTGGCAGCCGGGACGTTGAAAAAACGCTCGCAAAAATTATCCGTTCAGGAATTTTAAATATATGCAACGCAAAAGGAAAGTGTAGGTGATCGATGTGGCAATGGAGCAACAGGCCATGCAGGGACAAACATATGATGCAGACCAGATACAGGTCCTCGAGGGGTTGGAGGCTGTCAGAAAACGGCCGGGAATGTATATCGGATCGACGAGTGTAAAAGGCCTCCATCACCTTGTTTGGGAAATCGTCGACAACAGCATTGATGAAGCCCTCGCCGGTTATTGCGATGAAATCAATGTCATTATTGAAAAAGATAACAGCATCACCGTCAAGGACAATGGCCGGGGCATTCCTGTAGGCATGCATGAGAAAATGGGCCGCCCTGCGGTAGAAGTCATCATGACCGTCCTGCACGCAGGAGGCAAGTTTGGAGGCGGCGGATATAAGGTGTCTGGAGGTCTCCACGGCGTTGGTGCATCCGTGGTAAACGCCCTTTCCACTTCCCTTGAAGTGGAGGTCCACCGGGATGGAAAGGTTCATCATATTGAATTCTCGCGCGGGGCCATCAAATCCGAACTAAAAGTGATTGGTGACACGGACCACACAGGAACAACGGTTCATTTTGTTCCCGATGATCAAATTTTCACCGAGACACTCGAATACGATTATGATACGCTTGCGAATCGCCTTCGCGAACTCGCTTTCCTTAACCGCGGTCTTAAAATCACCATTGAGGATAAGCGCGAAGAGAAGAAGCAGAATGAATACTACTACGAAGGTGGTATCAAGTCCTATGTTGAGCATCTGAACAGGACGAGAGACGTGCTTCACGAAGAGCCAATTTATATCGAGGGCGAAAAAGAAGGCATAAATGTCGAGGTTGCCCTTCAGTATAACGATGGCTTTACCAGCAATATCTACTCTTTTGCCAATAATATTCATACGTATGAAGGCGGAACACATGAGTCCGGATTCAAAACCGCACTCACAAGGGTAATCAATGATTATGCCAGAAAGCATGGTATTTTCAAGGACAACGATGCCAACCTTTCAGGTGAAGATGTCCGCGAAGGCCTGACTGCCATTGTCTCGGTCAAGCATCCGGATCCCCAGTTTGAGGGCCAGACAAAAACGAAACTAGGCAATTCGGAAGTTCGGAACGTTACAGATACAACGTTTTCGGAACACTTCGAGAAATTCATGCTTGAAAATCCTTCTGTAGGCAGAAGGATTGTCGATAAAGGATTGATGGCTGCAAGAGCAAGGCTGGCTGCGAAGAAAGCGCGCGAGCTAACAAGGCGGAAAAGCGCCCTTGAGGTTTCGAGCCTGCCTGGCAAACTGGCCGACTGCTCTTCGAAGGACCCTTCGATTTCAGAACTTTACATTGTTGAGGGTGACTCTGCCGGAGGCTCCGCCAAACAGGGACGGGACCGCCACTTCCAGGCAATCCTCCCGCTGAGGGGAAAAATCCTGAACGTGGAAAAGGCGCGCCTGGACCGGATTTTGTCCAACAATGAAGTTAGAGCGTTGATTACAGCGATTGGAACCGGGATTGGCGAAGACTTCGATATTGCCAAGGCCCGCTATCACAAAGTGGTCATCATGACCGATGCCGACGTTGATGGCGCCCATATCCGGACGCTCCTGCTGACGTTCCTGTACCGCTATATGAGGCAGATTATCGAAGCAGGCTTTATTTATATTGCCCAGCCGCCATTGTATAAAATTCAGCAAGGCAAACGGATTGAATATGCCTATAACGATAAGGAGCTTGACCGGATCATGGGCGAACTGCCTTCCCAGCCCAAGCCGGGCATCCAGCGCTACAAGGGTCTTGGTGAAATGAATCCGGGACAGCTATGGGAAACAACAATGGATCCGGACAACCGCCTCCTGCTTCAGGTAAGCCTTGAAGATGCCATTGAAGCGGATGAGACTTTTGAGATGCTGATGGGCGATAAAGTGGAGCCAAGGCGCCAATTTATCGAAGAAAACGCCGTTTACGTTAAAAACCTGGATATTTAACAGGATAGATATCTGTCTATCCTGCTTTTCTATTAATGACCCGCAATGCCTGCCGCATGTTGGGCAGGCGTGGATGTTTTTCGTAAAAGGCAAGAAAGTATAATTGCTGAACTTAGAACACTGTCTAGCTCCAGCGCCTAGCCCCTCGAGTCGCTTCGGTCCATCTGTTGAAGTCAAAGAACGACTTCATCAGATGGCCCAGAGAGCGCTTGTCGGGGCTAATCAAGGCGCTTGCGCTTTTCTATTAAAGGAGGTTTCCTTCCTATGGCTGAGACGCCTAATTCCCGTGTGAAAGAAATAAATATTAGCCAAGAAATGCGTTCATCCTTCCTGGACTACGCCATGAGTGTTATCGTCGCAAGGGCGCTCCCCGATGTCCGGGACGGCCTTAAGCCGGTCCACCGCCGTATTCTGTATGCCATGCACGACCTTGGGATGCATGCCGATAAAGCGTATAAAAAATCCGCGCGTATCGTGGGTGAGGTTATTGGTAAGTATCACCCGCACGGCGATTCTGCGGTCTATGAAACAATGGTCCGCATGGCCCAGGATTTCAACTACAGGTATATGCTTGTGGACGGCCATGGAAATTTTGGGTCCATCGACGGCGACTCCGCAGCTGCCATGCGTTACACAGAAGCCCGCATGTCGAAAATTTCGATGGAGCTGCTTCGCGATATCAATAAAGACACAATTGACTACCAGGATAACTATGATGGTTCCGAACGCGAGCCGATTGTTCTGCCAGCAAGGTTCCCAAATCTGCTGGTCAACGGAACATCCGGTATCGCGGTTGGAATGGCGACCAATATTCCGCCGCACCAGCTTGGAGAAGTAATCGAAGGTGTCCTGGCAGTAAGCAGGGACCCTGAGATCACCATCCAGGAATTGATGGAAATCATTCCGGGTCCTGACTTCCCGACGGGTGGATTGATCCTTGGAAGGAGCGGCATCCGCAAAGCCTATGAAACAGGCCGCGGCTCCATCACGCTTCGGGCAAAAGTGGAGATTGAAACAAAGGCGAATGGCAAGGAAGTAATCATCGTCAATGAGATTCCTTACCAGGTAAACAAAGCGCGCCTAATCGAAAAAATTGCCGAGCTGGTCCGTGATAAAAAGATCGACGGCATCACCGATTTGCGCGACGAGTCCGACCGCGAAGGGCTCCGTATTGTCATTGAAGTCCGCAGGGACGCCAATGCGAATGTCCTTCTGAATAACCTGTACAAGCAAACGGCCCTGCAAACAAGCTTCGGAATCAATACCCTGGCGCTTGTAGACGGCCAGCCGAAGGTTCTGAACCTGAAGCAGTGCCTGGTATATTACTTGGAACACCAAAAAGTGGTCATCCGTCGCCGGACTCAATTTGAACTTCGCAAGGCGGAAGCCAGGGCGCATATCCTTGAAGGATTGCGCATAGCCCTTGATAACCTTGATGCTGTCATTGCCCTGATTCGCGGTTCTCGTACAACCGATATTGCCCGCGAAGGTTTGATGACCCAGTTCAGCCTGTCTGAAAAGCAGGCGCAGGCCATCCTTGATATGCGCCTGCAGCGTCTGACCGGCCTGGAACGCGAAAAGATTGAAGAAGAATTCCAAAACCTGATGCAGCTGATTGCCGAATTAAAGGCAATCTTGGCTGATGAAGAGAAATTGCTTGGCATTATCAGGGAAGAACTCCTTGAAGTCAAAGAACGTTTCGATGATAAACGCCGGACGGAAATCGTCAGCGGCGGTCTCGAAATGATCGAGGACGAGGATCTTATTCCCCGGGAAAATGTTGTTATCAGCCTGACTCATAACGGCTATATCAAGCGCCTGCCTGTCTCTACCTATAGGGCCCAAAAACGGGGCGGCCGAGGCATCCAGGGAATGGGAACGAATGAAGATGATTTTGTCGAACATCTGCTGACCACATCAACGCATGACACCATCCTGTTCTTCACCAACAAAGGGAAGGTGTATCGTTCGAAGGGGTATGAAATTCCTGAATTCAGCAGAACGGCAAAAGGACTGCCAATTATCAACCTCCTGGGAATTGAAAAGGGAGAGTGGGTTAATGCCATGATCCATATCGAAGAATTTGTTGATGACTGGAGTTTGTTCTTTGCAACAAAAGAGGGAATCGTAAAGCGTTCTCCGCTTACATCCTTTGCGAACATCCGCAATAATGGCCTGATTGCCCTAAACCTTCGCGAAGGCGATGAATTGATTTCCGTCCGCATGACAGACGGTACAAAGGAAATTATTATCGGGACCAAGAATGGCCTTATGATTAGGTTCCCTGAAACGGATGTACGGACCATGGGCCGTACTGCAACGGGGGTTAAAGGCATCTCCCTCTCTGGTGATGACGAAGTAGTAGGAATGGAAGTCCTCGATGAAAGTGCGGATATCCTAGTGGTAACCAAACATGGATACGGCAAGAGAACACCAGCAACCGAGTATCGCAGACAGGGACGTGGAGGTAAAGGAATCAAGACCTGCAACATTACCGATAAAAACGGCAGCCTTGTAACGATGAAAGTGGTCGAGGGCGAAGAAGACCTTATGCTGATTACGACTGGCGGGGTTCTAATCCGGATACCAGTCGGCGGAATCTCCATTACGGGCCGCAATACTCAAGGTGTAAAATTGATCTCCCTCAATAGAGAGGAAAATGAAGCTGTTGCGACTGTAGCACAAGTTGACAAGGAAGAGGAAAAAGCCGAAGACCTTGCTGAGGGTGAAGAAGCAGAAGGGTTCGAAGGTGCAGAAATTGAAGATGTGACCGGGGAAGAGACGGAATCCGAAACAGAGCCGGCAGTTCCTTCTGATGATGAAGGAGAGCAAGAGTAATTTTTAAAAGCTTGTGGGGATGGATGCATCTTCACAAGCTTTTTTGTTATTCGAAACTAGAATGAAGCAATTCAGGTATAAAAATAAAAAGGGGGTTGCATAACCACCATGAGGCTGTTATAATCTTTTAAGTCAGCAACAAAGTTAACAAAAGCGACCATAAAAACCTGCTAAAAAGTTGTTGACATGAATGCTTGAAAATGATATATTAATATAGTTGCTTGCGAGCGACGATTTGCTCTTTGAAAACTAAACAAACAAGCGTCAACAAACAATAATATTCATGGCTTCTATTATAGAAGTACATGAGCCAACGTTTTAAATTATGAGCTAATCACTCTTTTACTGGAGAGTTTGATCCTGGCTCAGGACGAACGCTGGCGGCGTGCCTAATACATGCAAGTCGAGCGGACTTGAGGGAGCTTGCTCCCGATGGTCAGCGGCGGACGGGTGAGTAACACGTGGGCAACCT
>NZ_LAYY01000022.1 GCF_000986785.1 Mesobacillus campisalis
TAGGCAACCGTAAAATCCTCTTTATTAATCACTTCATCGCCTCCTATTTAGCCTAATTCAACCAGTAAAACGTTAGGAAAGCAAAAGCCTTTAACTCATAATACCCTGCTTTAATAAAAATTGATCATTGGTTCAGGTTAACAAACGCCCAATATCCATCCCTCAAATTGCTGGGCACAATTTTTCTCTTCTTCCGTTAGGGTTGCAGGTTCAAAATACTTCCCAAGGGTCCCATTCGCATCTCTTTCCTGCAGCCAGGCCGCGATAGCAAAGGCGTCCTGTGCATCACGTGGCCAATTATGGGGAAAACGGGGATCAGACTTCTTGTATCTTTGAATCAGGAGGGCCGGGTAGACTTCCGCCAGAATGCTTTCTCCGTTAACTGGCGTCCAGCCATCAAACGGCCAGATATGGAGATTTTCATTCACCGATTTACGCAGCTCAAATACCCAGGGAATCCCTGCATGGGTCGAATAGGAGACGGCCCCGGTCATTTGCTCGAAATTCCAGGCGCTTTTGGCGGACGATGTAAATGTCTCTGTTAAACGGAGTTCATGAGAATCGGGATAGCCGGGTACTCTGTTTCGGCAAACACTCACCGGCTCCGACTTTGTATCCCAAAGTGACTGGAAATGAAGGAGAAACTGGTCCCAATTCTGCAGGTGATGCTGTTTAAAATAGGACTGTGGAAATGACAAGCAATGGTCGATACCGATAATGTATTTTTCATTGGCACCTTTTAATTTTTGTTTAAGATACTCATAAACTTCTTTCCGCGACCAGCTAAAAGTTCGGCCCTGGCTTTCAGGAGGGGAGATCCGTTCGAAATCCCCTCTGGAATCCATTTTTACTACCTGGATGCCAGTAACACGCTGAACAGGGCTGCCTCTTCCCGAATAATCTATGCCAATATAACCATCAAAAGACATGGCAAGTTCCTCTCCCTCTCTTGTTCACAGTTTAAATCCCGTGCGTTTCACAGTATTCGTCAATAACCTGTTCAATTTGACCGGGATCAGGAGATGTTCCTGAAAATGAAAACTTCAGCTCTTCAAGGAATTCTCCTTTTCGATAAACATGGACGGCTCCATCCTGACTAATGACACTATACTCGGGTTCAAATCGGTATCCATTTCGTTCAACTGCTCCCATGTTGAAGCTCCCCCTTTTATCCTTTCGCGTTCTTATCATTGTTTCACCAATCTCCGGCTGCCATTCCCGCCATATTGAAAAAGGCAAACTCATCTATTAAAGAGTTTGCCTTTCTCCTATTCAAACAGCGGACTGACGGCTTTTTCATTATGAATGCGGTCAATGGCCTCCACCAGCAAAGGGGCAACGGACAGGTTGCTGACTTTGTTGCTTTTCTTCTCGGCTGGCATTTCAATCGTATTGGTTACCACGAGTTCCTTGATTGGAGAGGATTCGATTTTGATCACAGCTCCCTTTGTAAAAACGGCATGGGTGGCCGAGGCATAGATGGATTTTGCTCCATTATCGGCCAGAGCATTGGCTGCGGCAATAATTGTGGACCCAGTGTCGATTAGGTCATCGATCAGGATGGCGTTTTTGCCTTGAACATTTCCTATCACATGATAGGTTTCCTCGTCGCCATCTTCGAGTTTGCGTTTATCGATCATCGCAAACGGAGCATCCAGGATGGCCGCCATTTTTCTTCCGCGTCTGGTGCTTCCCTGGTGAGGCGCTACGACAACGATATCGTCCAACCCTTTGTCGATAAAATACTGGGCGAGAATTGGAACCCCGATAAGATGTTCAACAGGTATTTCGAAAAAGCCCTGAATGGATGCGCTATGAAGGTCCATGGTAAGAACCCTGGTAGCACCGGCATTCTCCAGCAGGTTGGCCACAAGTTTAGCCGTAATGGGCTCACGCGATCGAGCCTTCCGATCGGACCGGCCATAGCCGTAATAAGGAATGACCACATTGATTTGGGACGCGGATGCCCTCTTCAAGGCATCCACCATAATGAGCAGTTCAAAGATATGTTCATTTACAGGGTCGGAAGTCGATTGAACGATAAACACTTCACTTCCCCGAACACTTTCTTCAATATGTATTTGGATTTCGCCGTCACTGAACCGGTTGACGGAGCACTTGCCGAGCTTGCAGCCTAAAATTTCGGCCATTTCAGCCGCCAGCTTTCGATTGGAATTCAGGGTAAACATTTTAAAACTGTTTTTCAGTCGATATGACACCTTTTAGCCTCCACCTGTCCTTTTAGTTTTTTCGTACCTATTATACCTGATTTTAATATAAACAACGAGCCAATAGACAAAACCTGAGTTAAAAGAAAAATGCCAGGAAATCCCCTGGCATTTTTCTAAATGGAAGTCTGCCTATAACCGTCCGGCCGACTTGTACATTCCCTGGTATTTCTTTTCAATCAGTTGGTCCAGCCAGGCTTTAAGGTCTTCCAAAACCATTTCCTTCCCGGCTTCATCAAACGGGCGATGCCTCACTCCCGGATATTCCCTCACCTGCTTTTCGCGGGAACACGCCTGGCGGAAGAAGGTTACGAGTTTTTCGGGAGGCGTGATTTTATCGTCCAATCCATACTGAAGCAGGAAAGGCAGCTTCAGGTCCTGCGCCTGCCTTTCCACACGGGTAATGGCAAGCAGCAATTCCCGGCCCAGTGCGGGGGTAATCGTATTGTGGCGCAAGCCCTCTGGGTTGCGGCTTTCCTGCAGGTACGGATCCTTTTCCTTGAGCCTGAAGTTTCCTTTTTTGATAAGAGGCAGATCCGGCTTCAGCACGTTCAGGATCTTAAGGCCTATACGCTCAAGCAAACTGGCCTGATAGGAAATGGCCGGCGAAATCGCCACTACGCCCGAAAGCCCTTCTCCATGGTCCATGACATAATCGAGGGAAATCAAAGCACCCATGCTGTGGCCGACCAGAAAGATTGGCAATTTAGGCTGCTGCTGTGCGATAAGCTTTTCAAACTTTTGAAGGTCTTCCTTAAATTCGTTCCAGTTTTGCACATATCCCCTTTTACCGGCGCTTTTTCCATGGCCGCGCAAGTCAAGGGCATAAACAGTGTATTTTTTTTCCGAGAGGCCGGCGCTAAGATGGTGCAGACCCCCGCTATGGTCGCCAAAGCCATGCACAAGGATGACCGCCGCTTTCGGAGTTCCTTTTGGTTTGATAATACGATAGTACAATTCTGTTCTGCCGGCACCATAAAAGGTCCCTTCTGCTGTCATTTCTGCCTGGTCCTCCTGTTCAATAATGTGATCAATATAGAAGAAATTGTGTATTTTTTTAATAAAATTCATTATATCGCAATAATCGTTAATGTTCATTAATTTGTATGTGTTTTCACAAATTGTTAAATTATCATTTGCCGTTATATAAGGACTGGGAATTAAAAAGAACGCTGAACCAATAGGATCAGCGTTCTTTCCCCTGAAGGAGGAGAACCCAATTTTTTTTTACGCTTTGACGAAGACCGTTTTGATGGAGGTGAAAAATTCAATAGCTGCCTGACCTTGCTCGCGTGAATGGGAGCTGGACTGTTTCATCCCTCCGAAAGGGGCCTGAAGCTCTACTCCAGCTGTTTCTGCATTTACCCTGACAAGTCCGGCATCAATATCATTGATGAAGGCAAGGATTTTTCCGATATCCTTGGTGTAAATGGAAGCACTGAGCCCAAACTCGGTATCATTGGCCAGTTCAATTGCTTCTTCGAAGGACTCAACCTTAATCAACGCAAGGACAGGGCCGAAGATTTCTTCGCGGGCAATCGTCATCTTGATATCAACGTTTTCAAAGACGGTCGGCTCAACATAAAAACCATTTTCGAGTCCCTCGGAGGTTACTTTTTTGCCCCCGAAAAGAAGGTCGGCACCTTCAGCCAAGCCTTTGTCAATATAGGATAGAACTGTTTTGTACTGGTTTTCGCTTGCACATGGACCCATCCATGTCCCCGCATCCAGGCCATGGCCTACCTTCAATTCCCTGACCTTGGACAGCAGTTTATCCTTAAATGTATCGTAAACCTCTACCGCCACGAAAACCCTGCTCGTTGCCGTACATTTTTGGCCGGTGGAGCGCAGTCCGCCGCTGATGGTGCCTTCTACGGCCAAATCAAGGTCGGCGTCGCTGGCAATGATGACCGGATTTTTGCCTCCCATTTCAAGCTGGTATTTGGCTCCACGTGCAAATGCTCCTTGTCCTACTCTTTTCCCTACTTCGTTTGATCCCGTAAACGTAATTCCATTTATATCAGGGTGATCAACAATTCCCTGCCCAATAATAGAACCGGAGCCTGTCACCATATTCACAACCCCTGCAGGAAAACCGGCGGCATCAAAGCACTCAATAACCTTGGCGGCGGTAACCGCTGCTTCTGTTGCAGGCTTAAGAACGACGGTGTTTCCATAGATAAGGGCTGGCGCCATCTTCCAGATTGGAATGGCTACCGGGAAGTTCCATGGTGAGATGACACCAACCACTCCAAGCGGCGTCCTAGTGGTGAACATCAAGGCTTCCTGATCGGTTGAGGGGATAACATCCCCGACCTTTCTCATTCCTTCCCCTGCATAGTAGCGGAGGATGGCTATGCCTCTTGCTGTTTCGCCTTTTGCTTCTGGTAAGGTCTTTCCCATTTCTTTTGTCATTGTTTCGGCAATTTCATCGAGGCGGCTTTCGAGCATATTAGCCGCTTTATATAAAAATTCGCCCCGTGCCGCGCCAGAAAGCTTGCGCCATTCGGTCTTGGCCGCTTTCGCAGCAGAAACGGCGGCATCGAGCTCTGCTCTCGATGAAAGCTGGACATAACCGACGACTTCATTCTTGTTTGCAGGATTGACGCTCGGCTCCAGACTGTTTCCGTCTGCAGAAATCCACTCTCCATTAATATAGTTGCTGTACGTGATTGCTTCAGTTTGAGTTTTCATGTTTTCCACCTTCCTAAATTAATAGATTGATAAAATTGCAGGGACAACTGCCAAATCCCCCTCATTATGCTGCTTTAAAATCCGGCAAACCTTTGCCATAAGGGAAATTTAAGCAAGTTCTCTTGCCTGCTGCTGTACTTTGACAGGATTGGTCAATACTCCAATGGTCGAGATTTCAATTTCGATTTTATCATTGTCCTGAAGTGTAAATTCATTTGGCGGGACAATACAAGTTCCTGTCAGCATAACGGTTCCATCAAACAGCTCATTGTCCTTCTTAAGATAAGAGACGAGTTCGACAAATTTTCTTTTCAGTTGTGCGGTATTGGCCGTTCCTTCCACCGTAAGCTGGCCATCCCGGTAGATGCGGCATGTAATCTGGAAATTGTAAGCATCTTCTACCGTTTCTGCCAGGCGGATGGCAGGTCCGATGGAACAGGAATTTTTCCAAACCTTCGCCTGCGGCAGATAAAGCGGATTTTCCCCTTCAATGTCCCGGCAGCTCATATCATTGCCAATCGTATATCCAACAATTTTTCCCGTTTCTGTCAGCACCAGCCCCAATTCGGGTTCCGGAATTTGCCACTGGGAATCGCTTCGCAAATAGACAGGATCATTGGGACCTATGGTTCTGGCTGCAGTCGACTTGAAAAAGATCTCCGGCCGCTCGGCGTCATAGACTTTGTCATAGCAGGTCGCTTCCTGGGCTTTCCCGCCGGTAGCTTCATAGTTTCTGGCATCCCTGCTTTTTTCATAGGTAACCCCGGATGCCCATACCTCAGGGGCGACGATTGGCACAAGAAGCTTCAGGTCTTCCAGCACTTCTTCAACAGGCTGCGTACCGGCGATGGAATCTTCAATCAGCCTTAGCGGGGTCACTCCTCGCTCTTCTGCTTCCTTTACTAGTTCCATAAAACCAGGGTACGGCAATAAATAAATCTCCTCCTGATCGGTTAAAGCACCAAGTACCGGGACGGAATTTGCATTTAGAAAACGAATGATTCTCATATTTAAAACCTCCTGTTTTATATTATAAAATTCAGTTTTAACATTTTTGCAAAACCTGCCCTTACGCAGGTTAAAAACTACTTTGCCATTCTACTCATTTCATATCCTAATTCTTTTGATATTTTTACCGAAGCCTGCTTTAAAATTTCTACAGTCCGATCAAGTTTGCCCTGGTCCACACCCGCAGCATGCTGCGACATGCTCATCGCGGCAATTACAGTTCCCGAGTGATCCCAAATCGGAACAGCCACACACGTAATTCCTGGTTCATTTTCTTCCTTGTCAATAGCAAAGCCATTTTGCTTTACTGCTTCAAGCTCAGCTATAAAGGCTTCCTCCGAGGTGATTGTTTTGTCTGTCTGCTGAATATATTCATACCCCTTAAGGAGGTCCTGGAGTTCACGCTTGGTTTTATTGGCTACCAGCGCCTTGCCCACTGCGCTTGAATGCAAAGGGATTCTCCTTCCAATTCTCGAATAGAGAACCGTGGCTGAAGTTCCCTCCACCTTATCAATATAGATTCCTTCCCTGCCGTCCAGGATAACCAGGTGTACGGTATTTTGTGTTTTTACGGACAAGTCAATAAGATGTTTTTTTGCTATAGTCCTGAGATCCAGTCTCCTGATAACAAGATTGCCGCGCTCAAACAGTTTCATGCCAAGCCGGTATTTTCCATTATCCAAATTCTGTTCGATATAGCCTTGGGACTGAAGCGTTTTCAGCAAGGAATGAACGGTGCTTTTATGAAGGTGCATTTTCTCGCTGATATCGGTGATTTTTAGCTCAGTTTCGTATTCATCAAACAAATCCAAAATGCGGAGCGCTCTGTCTACTGATTGAATAATTGGCATGTTCTTCACCCTTTACGATGGTTAAAATTTCTCTTATGGTATTATTTTACCATAGAGGCAGGAAGTAAAGATGCCCACATGCTTAAAATTAACGAAGCACTTCCGCATCCGCTTTTTCCTTTATTATTTGTTCCCAATTTGGATATCCCTCGGCGTCTCCAGCTACACTCAGGGCATAAGCGCCAACCTTGTTGCCAAGTGCGACGGCTTCTTTTACTGGCCAATTTCTCAGCAGCCCCGAGAGGAACCCCGCCGCAAAGCCATCCCCTGCCCCAATTGGGTCAACAATTTCCGTTACAGGAAAACCGGGTACATGCGCTTCCTCCGCCTCCGAAGCAAAATAAGCTCCTTTCTCTCCCAGCTTGACCACCACAAAGCTGGAGCCGTTTTCCAGAAAAAACGAGGCGATATCCTCTGGCTCGGTCTTACCTGTTAATATGGATCCTTCCTCCAAGCCTGGAAGAATATAATCACATTGGGCAACGATGGGCACAAGCGCTTCCCTCGCTTCCTCTGCCGACCAAAGTTTCAGCCGCAGATTGGGGTCAAAAATCACTTTTACGCCATTTTGCTTTGCGATGGAGATCGCATGGTGAACAGTCTCTTTGCAGCTCTCGCTTAATGCAGGCGTGATGCCTGTCAGATGCAGGAATTTTGCCTCCTTTATTTGGGCTTCCGGAATGTCTGACGGCGTCATCCTGCTGGCAGCAGATCCTTTCCGGTAATACAGAATATTGGGTTCCTTGCCAGGCCGCTGTTCTTTAAAAAACACTCCCGTGGGACGGGAGTGATCAAAAACGACTCCAGTCGTATCGACGCCTTCCCCACGTATATAGTTTCTGATATAGGTGCCAAACTCGTCTTTTCCCAGCCGGCTGGTCCAGCCAACCTTGTGGCCAAGCCTGGACAAGGCAATCGCTACATTTGATTCCGCCCCGCCGATGGTTTTTTGGAAATGGCTTGTAAATCTCAATGGTCCCGCTGTTACCGGAGTAAACAAAACCATGGTTTCACCAAATGTGATCACGTCCATGCATTTTCACCTAAAGCATGAACATCAATATCGGTTTGATAATGAAGGGTGGCATCTTCCGCTACTTCAAGCGGGACGACGCCGTGTGCTGCATCGGTGTGTCCGGCCATCCTATTGCTCGCGGCAACAAGGCGCTGCCGCTGACGAATTTTCATAAGCCTTTCCATACCCAGCTCTTGCCTTGCTAGTTTGGTATCTTCAAAGTTAAACTCCAGGAGTCCCTGCTGAAACTTTTCCTCATCCAGAAATTCGATTTTCCGATTTCGCAATTCAAGGTACAGCACATCCCCTGTTTTCAAATAAAGAATCCCGCCGCCGTTTTTGGCTTCTGGGGTCATGTGGCCGATTGCTGCACCATAGGTGACACCGGAATACCTGCCATCGCTGATTAAGGTCGCTAGCCGCTTTAGCTTGCGGTTGGCATTGATATGCTGCATTGGCGTAAACATTTCCGGCATGCCAAATGCCTCTGGGCCCTGACCGGACACCACCACAGAGATTTTTAGCGCACCGTTTGCCGCCATTTCGTCAAACAGCTGGTCATACTCCAGTTCCCTGCAGAGTTCGTACAGTTCGGGATCATTTTGTTTCAGTACCGCCTGCATCGTTTGGTAATGAAAGCTGCGGTTTGCTTTCAGTTTATCCAGCAAATGCTCATCCAGAAGACTTTCATTCGCGCTGTCTTCATTGTCATAAAAAAGAACGAAGGCTGCTTTCTTGTCAAAATTGTCAAGCTGGTCGGTCGTCATGCCGCTGATTTTTACCACTGCACTTTCAAAAAAGTTTCCTTTTATGACATCCACGCCGCTGAACATTCTTCTTGGCTTTGATAGGATGACGGGATTATCCTGGACGCCTGACGCCGGTAATTGCTGCTTCCTGGATAGCCGCTCCTCCCAGGTAGTTCCAGTCACAGTCGGTGCCGCAATATCCATCGGCACGCCATTTTCCATCAGTTCATGGAACAAGGTCTCCATTCCCCTGATTTTTCCACTGCAGCACTGCATCGCAAGAGCAAAAATGTCCCTGCCCTGGGTGAGGCTGTAATTAAACAAATCCGGAATGGGAACTTCATGGTGAATCTGGTCATAATCCCATAAATCGAATTTATAACCGCCATAAAGCATCGCTGCGACGATATGCATCATAAGGTTAGTTGATCCCCCGGACGCGCTGTGGATCCTGATTGCATTTTTTATGTTGGCTGCCATGATATTTGCGGTGCCGAAGACAGGGTTATTGATCATACTTGCCAGTGAATCGATAGATTGATTGACTTCTTCTTGTGTTGGGGGTGCTGTCAGCATTTCCAAGGCAGGATGCACAAGTCCCATTCCGGCCACCAGATGCCTTGAGCTGTTGCCCGTTCCATTGAACGCGCAAACTCCCCCCTGTCCGTCGCAGGTGGCAACCGCCAGTTTTTTCTCATAGACATCATGTTCTTCCTTGGAGATGATTCCCCTTTCCCTTGCTCTTTCGAGAACACCTTGAAATGCAGTATTGGAAGAACATTGAAGGATATAGGAAAGAGCATCGCGGAGATCAAGGGCAATGTCCTCTGCTCCATGTGATTCCGCCTGACAGGCAACTTCCTCTAATTCCGAGAAAAGCGCGCTGGGAATACTTCCTCCTTTCAAAACATGGGCCGGGGCAAAGGTAGCAAAGAAAGGGGCTTCGCCACGATGCCTTCTGATCCTGTCAAGATGCGCCAGTGCACTGACGACACCGAGAGGCTGCTTA
This sequence comes from Mesobacillus campisalis, assembly GCF_000986785.1. Taxonomy (GTDB): domain Bacteria; phylum Bacillota; class Bacilli; order Bacillales; family Cytobacillaceae; genus Mesobacillus_B; species Mesobacillus_B campisalis. Next base: position 9,555 of record NZ_LAYY01000022.1, read on the forward strand.
TCGCATCCCTGGATGACAAAGGCTCCATGGTAGCTGTGTGCCTCCATCTGGTTGACAACCATCTGGGCGACAGCATTCCTGCTTTGAAGCGAGTAGCTCATTCCCTGATTGCTTTGCGCTGTGCCATCGCACATGACCGGTGTGGAAAATTGGAAGGGCACACCTCCGTTTTGCCAAATCCGGATTGCTGCCCTGGCAATCGTCTGAAAGTCCATAATATGGGCAGGATGGTCCGGAGACCCCCCGATAATGGCAATCCTTGGTGCATTATGATGGAGCCTGTCATAGATTTCCTCCAATGACCAATCAGGCTGTACACCTTTCATTTCCGAGCTAAGGATTTGTTTTGAGCGGTCCAGCAGCCCGGCGACACATATTGGCTCATTGGCTTTTCCCTGAACATTGTCCCTGTATGGATTTACGTTGTTCTCGATATAAGGGAACTTGACGGTCATTCCTCTTCCTCCTTTTTACCATTCTGCAACACTGCCATCGACATTTCGCCAGACAGGATTTTTCCAATCATGGCCTTTTTCTGCGGCCTCCCTGACGGCTTCCTCATTCACGCTGATCCCTAGTCCCGGACCGCTTGGGATCTCAACATAGCCATCCGTATACTTAAACACGGATGCATCGCTTAGATAGTCCAGCAAATCGCTGCCTTTGTTGTAATGGATGCCCAGGCTTTGTTCCTGAATGATGGCGTTTGGCGTACAGGCGTCAAGCTGAAAAGAGGATGCCAGGGCAATGGGTCCAAGCGGGCAATGCGGTGCTACTGCCACATCAAAGGCTTCGGCCATCGCGGCAATTTTCTTCGTCTCCAAAATTCCGCCGGCGTGGGAGAGATCAGGCTGAATAATGTCCACATAGCCGTCCAGCAGGATTTGCTTGAATCCCCACCTGGTATATTGCCTTTCTCCCGTCGCAATTGGACATGTCGTGTGCCTGGCAATTTCCCTAAGTGCTTCATTGTTCTCCGGAAGCACAGGCTCCTCTATGAACATTGGCCTAAAAGACTCCAGTTCCTTTACGAGAACCTTCGCCATTGTCTTATGGACTCTGCCGTGGAAGTCGAGGCCGATACCCATGTTGGTTCCGACAGCTTCCCGTACGGCAGCAATTCGCTTAACCGCTTCCTCCACCTTTGAAAATGAGTCTATGTAGTCCATTTCTTCTGTTGCATTCATTTTTACAGCCGTAAAGCCTGCATCAGCCTTTTCTTTGGCTGCAATCGCCACATCAGTGGGCCGGTCACCGCCAATCCAGGAATACACCCTGATCCGCTCACGAGCCTTGCCTCCCAGCATTTCAAAAACAGGGATGTTGAAATATTTCCCTTTGATATCCCACAGTGCTTGCTCAATTCCGGAAATGGCACTCATTAAAATTGGACCGCCCCTGTAGAAACCGGCCCTGTAGAGAACCTGCCAGTGATCTTCGATTTTAAGCGGATCCTGTCCAATGAGATAACTGCTGACCTCTTCCACGCAGGCTCGCACTGTTTCCGCTTTTCCTTCGATAATTGGTTCCCCCCAGCCTGATATTCCCTCATCGGTGTCAACCTTTAGGAAAAGCCAGCGGGGAGGCACTTTATAAAGTGTAAGCTTTGTAATTTTCATCTGGCCCGCCTCCCTTTATCATGGTTTGAGCTGCTCTTCTCTAGAGAATTCCATCTCTACGGGCTGTGATAGAATCTCAATGTCCTCCATTTCCCTGGCTTCATCCAGCAGGGCTTCCGAAATCCAGATTTCCTGAATATCAAGAGTGTTCTTGATTCTGACAACCCGTGCTTTATCCAGGTCAAAGGCGTTGCAGGTTTTAATCGCGGCTTTTACCGCCAGCTCCTCATTTTCGAGAATCATTGGCAGCTTGACGACATCAATGACAGTGCTTGTGAGGGCATTTGCGTATCCTTTTTCAAGCATGATACTGTCCATCACTTTTTTCGTGGTCATATCGGCCATGCCAATTCCATTGGCATTCCCGTGTGTTTTCTTCGTTAATCCCAGCACCGCAATCCGCGCCACCTCCGGGCCGCCGCTTGCATAAGGCGTTGCATACCTGCCAGTAATGTTCGGGTCCATTCCATCACCGGAAATATCCTTTCCGATTTCATTGACCACCAGGACATCAATAGGATCAAACAAAATTTTCGGCATCAGCGATTTTGCTTCCAGCAGAAGCTCGGGTTCTTGTTTGATAAGCTCTTCGGCAGGAATCGCTACAATCTTCGCTGGTCGGTCATAGGCATTCTCAAGGGTTCCCAAGCCAAAAATGATCGGAACACGTTCAATTGCGACCTTCGCCATTTCGACGACATGTTCGGCCATATATTTGAAACTGAAAGCGTGTGCCGCTTCTGCTCCTTTTTGTTTCCCGAGGCCAATCGTAATCATTTTCATCAGGCCGCTTTCGACTGGTCCCCGGAAGGCGGTGTGCGGTTTAATCCTGTTGATGACAATCACCTTGTCGGCTTGGTATGCGTGCTTATCCATGTAGATTGGAAGGCCGTTGTCCAGCCTTCCAATCTCTATCACTTCCATGCTCGCAAGAATAGGTGCCCCGACAATTTCCTCGGTTACTCCCAGCTGTTCAAGTACATCGATTTGCCCTTCCGCTGTCGCCCCGCCATGGCTTCCCATGGCAGGAACAATGAATGGCGTTCCGCCTGCCTTTTTCACGGCAGCGGCCGTTTCCCTGGCTAACACCGGGATATCGGCCACGCCCCGTGAACCCACCGCTATCGCCACCCTATCTCCCGGTTGGATTCTGTCCAGCACATTCGCCTTGCCGATTGCTTCCTGAACGGCTTCCGCTACATTGGGGATTTCGGGAGCGTGAAATTTCTGCCTGACTTTTACCATCCTGGGAATTGGAACCTCTTGCAGGAGCTCTTCAATGATATTCATCCGCTATCCTCCATCGTCGTTGTTGCTAATTGCGAACCTTTTCGATTTCAGCCATCAGCTCATCCACCAATTCTTGCCCGAATTTCTCGGCGTATTGATCGGTGACAGGCTGGATGATTTCCTTCATTTTCGCTTTTTCTTCATCGGTTACTTCATTTACGTTTGTTCCTGCCGCCTTCAGCTCTTCCACCGCTTTGGCGTCTTCCGTACGGCTAAGCTCGCGCTGGTATTTACCTGCTTCTACCGCCGCATCCTTAAGGATCGTTTGTTCCTCCTCGGATAAACCGTCCCAGAACTTTTTGCTCACCAGGAAGACAAAAGGAGTATATACATGCCTTGTTAGGCTTAAATATTCTTGAACTTCGTTAAATTTGTTCGACTTTATGGTTGCAAGTGGATTTTCCTGGCCATCGACCGTTTTGCTTTCGAGGGCGGTGAAGACCTCGGAAAAAGCCATCGGTGTAGGATTGGCTCCAAGTGTTTTGAAGGCCTCCAGATGTACTTCGTTTTGCATGGTTCTAATTTTCAGACCCGAAAAATCTTCTGCCGTTTTGACAGGACGCTTGCTGTTGGTCAGCTGGCGAAACCCGTTTTCCCAAAAGCCTAGCCCAATAAGTCCGTGCTCCGGCAGCTTATCGAGAAGCTTTTGGCCCACCGGACCATCAAGCACGGCATCTGCCTCTTCTGGTGTATTAAACAGGAAAGGAAAGTCCAAAATTCCGTATTCCTTCACCATTCCAACAAGTGGTGAAGTAGAAGGAATGGTAATTTCCTGAAGCCCTCCCTGCAAAGCTTCGGTCATTTTTTGATCATCTCCAAGAGAAGCTGCGTAAAATGGCTTTACATTCAGCTTGCCGCCGCTCTTTTCCGCCACGATTTCACTGAATTTTTTTAGACCAAGGCCCTGCGGATGATCTTCATTCAATCCGATTCCCGCTTTGATTGTCCGCTCCTGTATCCCTTCCGCGCCGGCTTTACTGTCTGCCCCCGTAGTGTCTGTAGAAGCCGATCCGCAGGCCGAAAGCAGCAGCATTCCTGGCAAGATAATTCCAATCCCCATTTTTTTCAGCAAGCTTTTCATGTTTTTCCCCCTCCTAATTTTTTATCAATATCTTCCTGAACCAACGCCATTTCCAAGTCTTGCTATATTTTTCACATCATGGTTCACGAGGTACTTGGGATATTCTTTGTGAATGAGAACATCTGCTACACCACTTGCCACTTTTACCCTCATCTCGGCTTCCGCTTCCTCAGAATACCAGGCAACGTGCGGAGTGAGAATGACGTTCTCCATCTTTAAAAACGGATGGTTCTCTCCAATGGGCTCAACCTCAGTGACATCCAGCGCTGCACCTGAAACCTGCCCATTGTTGAGCGCTTCTATCAAGGCGGCTTCATCAATCACTGGACCTCTTGCGGTATTAATAATAAGAGGAGACTTTTTCATCCTGGCAAACTGTTCCTTACCCAGCATTCCTTTCGTTGATGGAGTAAGCGGGGCGTGGACGGAAATGATATCCGACTGTTCAGCCAATGTGCCGAGCGATACAAGGGTCACCCCCTTTCTCCTTGCTTCCTCAGCTGGAAAGAAAGGATCGGCGGCGATGACATGCATGCCAAGCGGCTTCACCTTTTCCGCAAGGGATTGGGGAATTTTCCCGAACCCAACAAGGCCAAGCGTTTTATCCCTCAACCGGTGAATCGGCCTTGTTATTTTGAAGTCCCAATGCCCAGCCTTGACATGCTGATTGGCAACAACGACTTTTCTGGTCCAGGAAAGAAGGAGAGCCAAGGCATGATCCGACACCTCATCCATGCAGTAATCCGGCACATTGGCAACACAAATCCCTTTTTCACTGGCGGCCTCAAGGTCGATTGTATTGACTCCGACTCCATATCTGGCAATCACTTTGCAATTCCTCAAGGACTCTATCACCCGTTTGCTTAAAGGGGCATACTGATTCAGGATGCCATCAGCATCCCTGCAGGCCTCGATGACTTCATCCTCAGTCCGGCAGTTTGCGCCCACAAGTTCAATTTCTTGAAAGGCGTTCAACACACTTTCTTCAAATCTCAAATCCTCAAACTCCCAATCTGTCACAACAACTTTTATTTTGGCCAACTTGGCCACCTCCCGAAAATAGATTGGTTATGTCAGAAGCTTCAACGGCACAGTAACAATCGAAGGGAATAATATCAGTAAAATGAGGACAATGATATGGACCAGTACAAACGGCCATATTCCCCTTGTCAATGCGCCAATATTAATCCTGCTGATTCCGCAGCCTACATACAGAACCGTGCCGACCGGCGGGGTAATCAATCCGATGCAAAGATTGATGATCATGATAATTCCGAAATAGACAGGGTCAATTCCAGCCAGCTTTGCAAGAGGAAGAAACACCGGTGTAAAAATCAGAAGAGCCGGCGTAAGATCCATTACAAGCCCTACCGCCAATAGAATCAAATTGATGAAAAGCATCAGCATTAACGGATTCTCAACCAGTCCGCCTAGAGCAGCGGCCATCTGTCCCGGAACATCGGCAACCGTAATCAGCCACGCAGAAACCATCGCTGCTGCCGCGACGAACATGACAACCGCGGTGGTTTTAGCGGAAGCCACAAGCACATGGCTCAAATCTTTCAATTCCAATTCCCTGTAGACCGCCACTCCCACGAATAAGGCATAGAAGGCGGCAACCACAGCAGCTTCCGTTGGAGTGAAAATTCCGCCTCTCAGGCCGCCGATGATAATGACTGGAAGAAGCAAAGCCCAGCTGGCCTGCCTGATCGACTCCATGATTTCCCTGCGAGTTTGCCGCTTTGGCAGTTCGCTTTTATCTTTTCTTGCGATGAATGACCATGCGGTGATTAATCCCACGCCCATCATAATCCCGGGAACGATTCCGCCCATAAAAAGCTGGGTGATGGAAACACCTGCTGTCACCCCGTAGATAATCATCGGGATGCTTGGCGGAATGACCGGTGCAATAATACCGGAGGCACATATCAAGCCTGTTGAACGGTTGACATCATAGCCTCTGGCAATCATCATCGGAATCAATATAGCGCCCAAGGCTGCTGTGTCCGCTACCGCGGATCCCGAAAGGCCTGCAAACAAAATACTTGCGATGATGGCCACATATCCCAGCCCGCCCCGGATGTGCCCGACAAGAGACATAGCAAATCCGACAATACGTTTGGAGATTCCGCCAGCGTTCATAAGTTCTCCCGCGAGTACAAAGAATGGGATTGCCATCAGCGAGAAGTTATTGGCACCATTAATCAGGTTTTGGGCGACAATTTGTGCATCCATCATATCCAGTGCAAACATGATGGCAACACCTGCCAAAATCAGGGCAAACGCAATAGGCACTCCAAGCGCCAGTGAACCGAATAGTGATCCTAAAAAAACACCAACCATTGTTCCTCCTCCTTTTTCATCCTGATTAACCGCTGATTTTTCCCGACTGAATGTTCGTTTGCTTGTTCAGTTCCTGGGCCTGCAGCTCTCCCTTGATTATTTCGTCCGTAGTGGAGACCATTGTCAGGTTTGCATCTTCTTTCCCCATCAGGTTCTGCACCATCCGGATAATGATGATGCCAGCCATCGACAGGCTTGTTAAAATACCAATTCCGTAAAGATAAGAGAGCGGAAGACCCGTGGCCGGGGCGGTACTGTTCATATTCAACAAGGTCATTTTCCAGCTTCCAACCAGAAGGAGATATAAAACATATAAAACGAGAAGATTGCTAATCACATAAGCGATTTTCCTTAGCTTTGGCGGAAGCGCGTTGGTGACAATGTCTACCCCAAGGTGCATATTGTCCTTCAAGGCGGCGATAGCGCCGAGAAAGACCATCCAGACGAACAAAAACCTCGACATTTCCTCCGACCATGTAATCCCGGAGTTAAATGCATAACGGAGAATCACATTTCCAAAAACCAGGAGAGACATGAAGGCCAGGGATAAAGCAATGGTCCCGTTCAAAAATTTATTTAGTATATTGGCGGCAGTCTTTAGCATTTCCATTCCTCCTTACTTGGCTTCTGCTTTGATCCTCTCAACCAGTTCTTTGGCCCAAGGATTCTGTTTAAATATGTCTTCATACAAAGGCTGGGCCGCATTTTCCATTTCCTTGGCAAACTCTTCTGAAGGAGTGGTAAATTTGACGTTATGTTCTTCAAGGAATTTTTTATCTTCTTCATAGCTCTTTTCCAGCAATTCAAATTCGTACTCTGCCGCTTCTTTGGAGGCCTTTTCAACGATCTCCTGCTGCTCCTTCGTCAATCCTTCCCAAAACTTGCTGTTAATGATGTACACGTTTGGGCTGAACATATGCTTCGACTCGAGGACATCACTCTGGACTTCATACCAGCCTGAAGCCTTTAACGTAGCGATTGGATTGTCCTGCCCATCTACTACCTTCTGCTCAAGGGCGCTAAATACTTCCGAGATCGGCAGAGGTGTTACATTGGCTCCCAGCAGTTTTCCTAGAGTAATATAGTTTGGGATATTGGGCATCCTGATACGTAACCCATCGAAATCATCCAGGTTTTCAAGGGTCCTGTTTGAAGAGAACATCCTGAATCCGTTCGCACTCCAGGCTAGTGGTTTTACTCCATGCTGAGTTTCCAGGTCAGCCGTTAATTCTTCCCCGATCGGGCCGTTCAAAACAGCTTTCACATGCTCAAAATCCTTGAACAGGAATGGCCACTCAGGCACCGCCATTTTGGGAATATCGGCCTGCATGATCAAGCCGGGGATCCCCATTTCAATCGTTCCGTTCCTTACCCCGTCATAAAATTCTTTTTCGGCACCCAGTGTGCTGTTAGGGAAAATCTGGACCTTAAGGCTGCCGCTTGATTCCTCTTCCACTATTGTTTTGAACTTCTCTTTCAGGGCCACGTTTTGAGGATGATCCTCAGCGAAATAATGAGCTACTTTTATCGTCTTGGCAGGTTCCCCTCCTGATGCTTTTTCTGATCCCGCGGTCTCGGAGCTACCGCAGCCAGCAAGAAGAACGGTGGCACCAAGAACAATACCTGCTGTTGTGGTCATAAATTTTTTCATTTTCACAACTCCTTTTTAAAAAATGTAAGCGGTATCATTATTGGGTGAAAATTATAAGGTGCTACTCATGAAGTTTTATATTATAAAACTAAGTTTTGGTGCAAGTGGTTTAAAAAAACCAGGATTATCGGTTTTATAATACAAAACTATGTATGATGATTTAAAATCTACCGCCTAATCACATAATAATATTTAGTTTTCTGACTTGTCAATAAAATTTGAATTATTTTTCACCTCATCAACCTTCCCTCTTTTACTCTTTTCACAAACTGCTCTGCAAGCCGGGATAATTCCTCCCATTTTTGGTCCTCAATCAAATCCTTCCGTACCAGAGACCCGCCAACCCCTACCGCCACTGAACCCGCCTGGATGAAAGCCTTTGTATTTGACAACTGCACTCCTCCAGTTGGCATCATTTTGACATGGCCCAGGGGAGCACGCACCTGCTTAATAAAATCCGGCCCCAGGGTGCTTGCGGGAAATACCTTTACCACGTCCGCTCCCCATTCGTGAGCCTGTAAAATTTCCGTTGGCGTAAACACTCCCGGGATAACGATTTTTTCTAGTCCCTTTGCTGACTCAATGGTTTCCCGTTTTAGTGTTGGTGCAAAAATAAATTCTGCGCCTGCCTCGATTGCCTGCTGTGCGCTTTTGCCATCGAGAACAGTTCCCGCTCCAATAACAGCCTTATGGCCAAACCTTGCTGAGGCTTCCTGGATCGTACCAAGAACATCTTCTGAATCCATCGTTATCTCTATTCCCGTCACTCCGCCAGACACAAGAGAGGACACTACATTCATTGTTTTTTTTCGCTCGACTCTGCGCACAACCGCTACCACCCCGGATTTTAACAACTTGCTAAGCATATTGTTATCCATGCAAATACCTCCGCCTATTTTTTTCATGAGTTTACCTTCGCCGTTATCGTTTTAATTTCCTTTAAAGTCAAACTTCTTTTTCCATGCCTTTTGCTAAGCAGAAAAAAAGACCTGCCCCAAAAATATATTTATATAATTTATACCTCATACTGCCATAATTATATGGGATGTGTGATGTGCATTAAAAAACGCCCGTCTCAGAAGAAGACGGGCGTTCTTTATGTATGGCTGGGCTAGCAGGATTCGAACCTACGAATGACGGAGTCAAAGTCCGTTGCCTTACCGCTTGGCGATAACCCAATGTAGGAATAGTTTATCTCCTGCCATTAAATAATATTCATTAAAAAACCCCATCCTACTAATGGAGGTGATAACGATGAAAATTGAGACTCCTGTTACATTTTCCGGAAAAGTTCTCGATAAGAGAAATGATCTTACAGGACCTGCAAATGAGGAAAAACGCGGATACCCACATCTTCCTAAAGATGTATCGATTCAGGAACTGGGACGTAAAGACTCCTGACGCTAAGTGCACTTCCTTCCTGGTTAAAATTTAACTATGTAAATCAAACAGAGAACATCTTTGAAGGAGCGTTTTTTATGAATCAAGAAACAAGAGTGGCTACCGAGCTACAAAAAATGATGACATGGAACTTAGTACCGGTCTCAGTTCAAGAGGATATTAACGAGATTTGTGATAGTTTAAAAAATGGATCTGTTACCCTCGAAGAGCTGGAACACCGAGATCCTTTTGTGGTAGAAGTCATTCACAAAGCGATGAATCAAATGTCGGTTTAAATTCCAAAGGTGCTTTTGACAAGAAGAGGGAAATGAATCCCTCTTCTGCCTTCATCGTGACTTATTCTATCTTGAGCTACCTAACTAAAAGTGATTTTATTCCCCTCAAACAGCACCCAATCACCACCAGCCAAAAATACACTTTGGAAAGGATGGATAAAATGCAGCATCGTCAGCATGCACACAATCAGATCATCTATGTGACCAATTCGGCCTACGATGAGCTTCAGAACAATAGAAATGAAAAAAAAGCAGCATCCAGGGAAACAGAAAAAACTGGCAGGCTAAATAATGGGTGAACATTATCAATCGGCTTTTCTGTCCATTTTTAAAGCGAGGAAAAACAGTCATAAAAAAAGCCTTACAGGCGAATTCTATAGCAAGAAATTTTTCCGGGAGGCTTTAGCATGAAAAAGGTCCTTTGCACGAACAACGAAGGCTATGAAATGGAATTCGTGGTAGGAGAGGAATATGAAGTCGAGAAAGAGCTGGATACCACATATATTCTGATCAATAAACTTGGAAACAAGCATTCCGTTTTCAAAAAAGATTTTGAACCAGTTGAAGATGGTGGAAAACAGGCCTAAAACCGACTCTAAATAATAAAACCTTCAATCTGAAATGGATTGAAGGTTTTTTGACGTCGTTATCACTTATTTCTAAGCATTGATGTAAGCCGGTTCTTTGCCGCCCAGACCGAGCGCTTGCTCAGTTGATGTGTGCACCTTTTCAAATAGCGCAGGATTGTCCGATAGCGACACACCGTAAGAAGGAATCATTTCCTGTATTTTTGACTGCCACTTGAACATATTTTCCGGGAAGCATCTTTCCAATACTTCAAGCATGACGTGGACAGCAGTTGAAGCGCCCGGAGAAGCTCCAAGAAGGGCTGCAACCGAACCATCCGAAGCTGTTACAACTTCCGTACCAAACTGAAGTGTTCCTTTTCCGGCCTCTGTATCCTTGATAACCTGCACACGCTGGCCTGCCGTCACGACATCCCAATCCTCACTCTTGGCATTCGGGATAAACTCGCGTAGTTCTTCCATTCGCTGCTCATTAGACAGCATAACCTGCTGAATCAGGTACTTGGTCAACGCCATCTCTTTGACGCCTGCGGCCAGCATGGTGATCACATTATTCGGCTTTACAGAACCAATTAAATCAAGGTTTGATCCGGTTTTAAGGAATTTAGGCGAAAAGCCGGCAAATGGCCCGAACAGCAACGTTTTTTTGTTGTCGATAAATCTTGTATCAAGATGCGGAACGCTCATTGGCGGAGCGCCCACCTTCGCTTTACCGTAAACTTTCGCATGATGCTGTTCAGCAACCTCCGGATTCTTGCAGACCATGAATAGTCCGCTTACAGGGAAACCGCCAATATGCCTGGATTCAGGGATTCCTGTTTTTTGAAGCAGCGGCAAGCTTCCCCCGCCTCCGCCGATAAAAACAAATTTGGCTGTATGCCGCTCAATATTTCCGGTAGCCATATTCCAGATTTTCAATTCCCACAACCCGTCGCTTGTGCGCTGGATGTCCTCTACTTGATGCCGGTAATTGACTTCGACATTCTGCCGCTCAAGATGTTCAAACAGCATGCGGGTTAACGCCCCGAAGTTCACGTCGGTTCCGGAATCGATTTTGGTGGCCGCGATTGGTTCATTGACGCTGCGGCCTTCCATGATGAGCGGAACCCATTCCTTAAGTTTTTCAGGGTCCTCGGTGTATTCCATTCCCTTAAACAATGGATTTTTTGTTAGCGCTTTAAAACGATTTTTAAGGAACTGAACATTCTTTTCCCCCTCAACAAAACTCATATGAGGGATGGGCATGATAAAATCCTGCGGATTGGAAATCAGGTTCGAGTTGACCAGATACGACCAAAACTGCCTTGAAACCTGAAACTGTTCGTTCACCTTTACCGCTTTGTTAATATCGATGGAACCGTCCTCTTTTTCGGTCGTATAATTCAGCTCGCAAAGCGCAGCATGCCCCGTCCCTGCATTGTTCCATTCATTGGAGCTTTCTTCTCCTGCCTTTTCCAGTTTCTCAAACACTTTGATTTCCCATTCTGGTGCTAACTCTTTCAGTAATGATCCCAAAGTCGCGCTCATGACTCCGGCACCAATTAAAATGATGTCTGTTTTCTTCGTCATATTGCTCATGATAACCTTCCTTTGCAAAAGAGTAGGTGCTCCGTCTAAGGTGTGAATAAGCAAGTCCGTTTCATGGAACGCACCTTTTCCTGTCTTCTTAAATTTCATCTCTCATATTCTATTATAATAATTTTTTGACTAAAATATCTACTATTATGATAATTTTAAGTTTTTTAAAGTTGTTAAATTGTATTTTCCCTTTTTATAGAAATGCTAATCCCGATTGAATTTGTGGCTCAGGTTCATCTTTCGTTTCCCTCCTAACGGACACAAAAAAAGCCCAATCCTTTTTGGATTGAGCTAGGCTGATCTATTAAACAAATTCCACGATGTCTTTCAATGGGATGCGTGTGGTTTTAAAGGCTGGTGCTGCAGCTTTTCCTATCGCAAGCAGAAGCACTGGCATATAACGGTCGGATACCTGGAACTTTTCCATGAATTTTTGTTTGTCAAATCCACCCATTGGGACCGTGTCATACCCTTTTGCTTTCGCAAGCAGCATAATCTGCATCGTGACAAGGCCGGTATCAAAGGAAGCAATATTCTTCCGGATTTCTTCCGGCAATGAACCATACAGCGAATGGGAATTATCAATCATGCGCTGCATGTTAGCTTCATCCATATAGCCCGCTTCATAGTTGCTGCGGTACACCTTCTCGATGTTTTGGTACATTTCTTTATCTGCCAATACGGCAATCACTGCTGAAGAGGTTTCAACCTGCTCCTGATTATTCGCAATTTGGCGAAGCTCTTTCTTTGTCTCCTGGTCATCGATGACGATAAAACGCCAAGGCTGAAGATTGCTTGAAGAAGGAGCCTGGATGGCATCTTCCAGTATTTCTTCGATTTCCTGGCGGGAAATGGTGAAATTCGGGTCATATTTACGTACAGACTGGCGTTCCCTAATCACACTGGTTATGTTTTCTGCTGTGCTCGTTGACATGTTTGTTCCTCCCTAGACTAAATAACTTATGAATAGTAAGTTCGTCAATTAGCTTACTATTGGTAAGTTAATCAGTCAAGTGAGGAGGCTTGTGTTATAATAAGAAAACAGATTTAAGAACAAGCGGGGTTTTTAGATGAAAAAGACCGATACAGATTGTAATCATCAAAGCCAAGATCTCGAGGGCATCTGCCATGATTTCCATGGGACCATTGAATTTATCGGCAAAAGATGGATGGGAATCATTATCTATCAATTGCTGAATGGACCTAAGCGCTTTTCGGAACTGACAGAAAACATTCCTGGCATTTCCGACAGGCTGCTCACCGAGCGGCTGAGGGAACTGGAGAAGGAAGGTTTGATAATAAAAGCTATGATTCCTTCGCAAAAAAAAGCACATTATGAATTGACCCCTGCCGGCAGGGAGCTTGAAACAGTAATATCATCCATCTTGAATTGGATTAGAATAAAGCAGAAACTATCGAACTAGGCAGGAACTTATTTTCTTTTTTATAGAGGAGTGGATTATCAAGTGAAAAAAGAATTAGGAAGAAACATTCTGGGTGCCGTTTTTTGTTTATTGCTGTTTACGGCCGGTATGATTTTTGTTGAGCAAACATGGTTTTTCATTCTCATCGGGATTGCAGGCCTGGCTGGATTCTCTTTTTTTATTTATCGCCTAGTCCTTGGCACACTGAGAATAAACGGTAGGTAGAAAAGCAGAACAAACTCCCCTATCGAAAGCTTCCCTAAAATTAGTGTGAAATAGTTAAATAAGCACATAAAAAGGGCTAAAAAACTGCTAGAAAGGGTAAGCATCCATAGTGAGGAGGTTATAGTTATGAAAGATCAAGTGATTGGTGTATATGAAAATGAAAAACTAGCGGCAGAGGCCGTTGAAAAGTTAAAAACGAGAGGCTATGCAGCCGAAGAAATTTCCGTCATTGCTAAAAACAAAGATGGGGATTCTGAAATCACAAAGGAAGTTGAGCCTTCCGCTATGGATGGAGCCATTGCTGGAGCGGCAACCGGAGGAGCCCTCGGCATGGCAGGGATGATCGTTGGATTGCCGGCTGTCCTGGTTCCTGGCCTTGGCGCTGTATTGGCTGCAGGCCCTATTATTACGATGCTTGGAGGGGCGATGGTCGGAGCCAATTCCGGATCCGGGGGATTGCTGCCTGCTCTTAAAGATATTGGACTCTCTGATGAAGATGCAGAGCGCTACACGAAAGATGTTGAGGCTGGAAAAATACTCGTATTTCTCCAGCCTAAATAATAAAATCGGCCTGATGACACTTTCATCAGGCCGAACTCCATTTCGCTTTTATTCCAACAAAACATTATCAACCCTTAACCTTAGATACCTTACTCCAAGTATAAAGAATAATCCAGCATAGAACGGCTCCAGCCATAAGGCTGAAAACGACATAAAACGGAGAACCTTGTACAACTCCGAATGCCACTTCACTTTGAAGGACCACGACGCTGTCCCATTCGTTTGAAAGATCAGGTTCGTAGTTTTTGGTTAGTATGTAGCCTGTTAACAGAGTAATTGCTATATAAAATAGATGGATGAGGAAAGAAGCAGCGAACGCTTTTCTAACCATCTTCATGTTTAATACACCTTTTGGATATTAGGTATATCGCATACATATTACGGGACGATTGGGCTGAACCAGCTTGACTGACTTTCCACGCCCGCCTTTCTCAGCTTAAAAACGATAAAATCAGCACATCGGAAATCCTCTTCAAAGGTAGGATGTTTTTTCAGCATTTCTTGTGATGGTGTAGGTTCAACGATCCTTTCCAATGAAAATCCAGATTTTATCATCGTATTGATATAGGTTGTGAGCGTCCGGTGGAATAGGACCATCTTTCCAAGCTTTTGCTCGTAAGCTCCTTCATAAAAATATTGGTCGACATTCCAATGGAGCTTGTCACCGCTATCATTCTTCTCCCAGCCGCTTTCAGGCGTAATAAAACAAGGGTGAAGAATAGACATCACAAAGCAGCCTCCAGGGACGAGCACCCTGTAAATTTCTTTTAAAGCACTCTCTACATTGGCGAGGTCCTGCAGCACCATGTTCGAGACAGCCAAATCGAAAAGACCGTCATTGAACAGGTCAAGATGTTCCAGATTTCCATGGCGAAAATCGATATCCATCTGATCAGGCGTTCGTTCCATGGCAATTTCAAGCATTCTTGGCGCAAAATCCACTGCGGTCACTGTAGCACCTTGTTTGGCCATCAGCCTGCTCAGGTACCCCTCGCCGCAGCCGGCATCCAGCACTCTTTTCCCTTTCACGTCCCCCATCAGTTCAAAAAGGACTGAATTCAGAAAGACCTCTTTATGAATGTCCCCGTTTTCAGTGTGATGGGAAGCATATGTATCAGCGAAACCATCCCACCGTTTAATTGCCTCTTTCGTACCTATTGCAGTGTTCATCATTTCTTCCCCCTATGTATTCTGGCATGGAGCCTCTGTTTTTGTTCCCTGGTGGAAAACCATTTTCCAGGTGTCTCCCTCAAGTCTCCAGATGGAACTTCTCAGTGAATGCTGCTTTGTTATTTCATTAAAAATGCGGTAGGTGGCCAGCACAATTCCATCACTTAGCGGGTGAATGTCAAACTCGCTCAACTGCATCCTGACCTCCCCGATTCCCCCTTCATCAATTCCATCCCGGTACAGCATCCGTCCTGAACTGCCAATCTCAAAAAATTTCTGTGACAAAAGCTGGGTCAATTCTTTTTTTGACGCGCGTACCTCCGGTGACAGCAGCTTCTCTTCAAGCGTATGCAAATGGTCTTTCAACGAAGAATTCATGCTCACTTCCACTCTCTCCAATTCCTGCAAAATTTGACATTGTGCTTTATCTGGCAAATGCCTTTAGTCCATGGCCTGAAGCTTTTCTATTTTCTTTGCCTTTGCCTGTGCCGGATAGGATTCTGCTACTTCACCTGTAAGGACTGCTGACACTTTATCGCCTTTCTCAAATCTTTCTGCCAGGCTGTAAGACAGGTAAATAAGGCCAGGGACCATTGATTGGGATATCAAGTCATCTATTGGGATATCTTTAATTTCGTTATATTGGCTTTCTGTTAGATTTTCAGCCAGAAGGATCTGCCCTTTTTCCACGTATATAATATAGCCTTCCGTTTCGCTCGTATCCTCGTTTAAGGAACAGCCAATCAAACTTGGGAATAAAAACACCATGATCCATAAAGCAGCAGCCCGCTTCAAGGTTCTTCCTACTTATAAATTCTTGATAAAGGGTCAAAGTTTTTTGTTTTCCCGATAAAAAAAGCCTACCAAAATAGGCAGGCTTCTGGATGTAATCGGGACGACAGGAATTGAACCTGCGACCCCTAGCACCCCATGCTAGTGCTCTACCAAGCTGAGCTACGTCCCGATACCCTTATTAAACCAAATGGTCAGGAAAATGGGAAGAGGAAACTTTACATTATTTTCTTGTCAGCTTGGTTTTTTATATTTGGCTTGCTCGACTATTCCTTTAAAACCCGTTTTGCCCCAACATAGCGGTCCTTCCAATATTTTGTGTTAAGCGATTGGTATCTGACACCATTGGAGGTGGCTGCCAAAAACTGCCCTTTGCCATCATAAATGCCAACAAAAGATACATTCTTTCCATCTGTTTTGAAGAACACCAGATCCCCCTGCTTCAGCTGTGACTTTTTCACGGACTTTCCTTTTAAATACTGTTCTTTGGAGGTACGTGGGAGCTTTATTTTTGCAGCTGAGGTTTTAAACACATATTGAGTGTAGCCGGAGGCATCAAATCCCTGCTTTGGATTGGTTCCTCCCCATTTATACTTCGTGCCAATGTAACGCTTCGCTACCTCTACCACTTCCTGCCCCCATGAAACCGATGCCTCTGCTTTAGGCATGGAACTGAACAAGAGAGCCAAGACAACTATTACCGCCGACAGAATGATGAAAATGTTTTTTTGCAAACGAACTGACATACTCATTTTGATTCCTCCATTCATTTTTTTTACCAACTATTTCTTTAAAAGTTGTCTTGCAGTTCCGGCACTTTCGATTTTAAATTCCATTTCCCCAGTTGGCTGAATCAGGAAATACATTTGATTTATTCCCTTTGTTAAGCTACCTTCATAGCCGCTTTCCAGTTCTACGTAAAACCTTGCTTCATATTCGACCTGTGAGCTGTTTCTGGCCACTTCATTCAAACTTCTCACTTCCAACTTGGTGATTCCTTTTTTGAACTCGTCAACGGGAAAGCTTTCCCGGTCAATGAACTGGTCTTTCGAAACCTCTGCATCGACCAATAGATAATGGAAGAAAACGAAGGCTGGGTTGATGTTGAACGGAATGTCTAGATCAAGGGATGGCTCTTTGCTAATCCGCCAGCCGCTGCTTTTTAGATTCTGGTATTCGGCAATATAGGTCTGCCTTTCGCCTGTTTCCCCAACCGGTACGAATAACCTGTATACCGCGGATTGTTTTTCTTCCCTGACTAATTCAGCTTCAGCCTGTTCCCAGTTCAACAAGGAGCCCCCATCTGCTTCAAGCTGTGCAAGTTTCCCTATATGAAGAATCAGACCCTGTGCCTTGATAAAATTCTCTGCGGCTTTCTCTGTCAGCGAGTTAGCCATGTACTTCATCAACTCTTTGTGGGTGTCTATATCAGCAGCCAGGTAACGGTACGTTTGACCTTTATGGGTAAAAGTCCTGTATTCTCCTTCTTGGTAGTCTCCTCCTCGTTGGACATAGGCGGATGCAGCCGCAAAATCCGCCGCAACTTGAACCGCCATTTCATTGCTCAATACCTTGACCATTTGGGCATTTTCACTTTTTACCTGGGCCAATACCTCCGTGTTCATTAGCACCGGACTGCCCAGCATCGACAGGGCCAAACCCGCAAACATTACTTTTCTCATTGTTCCTTTCCTCCAATTTGTTTTGGCTTATATCTGTATAATAAAGTCAAATCAAAGCCAACAAGTTAAGGAATGGTAAAGGAAAAGTAGAAGAATGGTAACGAATGGTTACAAAAAAGTAAAAGGTGTGGGGACATGAGTGCGGGAAATAGTGTCAGAACCCAAAATCAGCTGGTCTCTGTGAAAAAAGGCATTGAGACGTAGGGTCAGAACCAAAAATCAGCTGGTCCCTCCAAAAAGAGGCATTGAGATGCAGTGTCAGTACCCAAAATGAGCCGGTCCCTCCCAAAAAAGGCATTGAGATGCGCTGTCAGTACCCAAAATGAGCCGCCCCCTCCAAAAAGTGGTCCTGAGACGCAGTGTCAGTACCCAAAATGAGCCGTCCCCTCCAAAAAGAGGCATTGAGATGCAGTGTCAGTACCCAAAATGAGCCGCCCCCTCCAAAAAGTGGTCCTGAGATGCGCTGTCAGTACCCAAAATGAGCCGGTCCCTCCAAAAAGTGGTCCTGAGATGCGCTGTCAGTACCCAAAATGAGCCGGTCCCTGCGAAAACAGGCATTGACACGAGGTGGCAAGCGCAAATCTGAACATCCTCCCTTTCAAAAGAAGGAATTTCTGGTTGAATTGTAGAACCTCTGAACATAAACATAAAGTATGCTGTCGAAATTGGCGACATGGGATAGATGACTTTTGTTGAGGGGGACCTGATGAAAAAAACATTATATGGTTTTGGAATTTCAACGATTTTAGTGGTTGGCATAGCCTGGTTTTTAAATTTTGCAATCCATAATGGGCAATTTACAAAGTGGAGCCACACATCATTAGTGAAGGGACTTTTTAAAGATGAGAAGGCTTATTATGTAGATTATCTTTTTCATTGGGAAGGTTTCGGCAACCCAACCCTTCAGAAGGTGGAATTTATAAAAACGAATGGAGATATTTTGGCGAAAGATGATGATCACTTTCGGATAGAAACGTATATATCCAACCAGCAGCGCGGGAGTTTTGATGAAGAAAGTGCAATTAATGAGGGAATTACTGATGAGCTGCTTCAAGTGAAAGGCTATAAAGTGGAAGGCGAATTTAGTTTGGCATTAATAGCCGAGCTGATGGATCAGGAAACCGATATTGACATAGCCACTGTAAGAATCGCTTACAAAAAGTTTGGGAAAACACAATTTCAAAACATTCCTTTTGACGATGGGCTAATTTCGGAGGAATGAATCGACCAGCCCACCCACTATCCTTGAGGAAGCTTTTAAGTAATAATAATCATTCAATATTCCGGCGGCAAATGAATATTATAAAAATAAGTACATAACGAATTCTGGAGGTTTATATGGAGATGGATACTTCGATCGGGAATATTGAACGGAGCTATAAAGAAATGAAAACCCTGCAGGAGATTGACAGGAACCGCAGGAATGCGATTCTGAAGCAAAGCGAAGACGTCCTCTTTCGGCTGGATGGTTTAATTGATATGATCCACAGTCATTTGCCAAACAAAAACCCTTCTCGGTGAGAAGGGTTATTTCTTTAGCAATTCAAACAAGGAATTGAATTTTGCATCGATTTCTTCCTGATGCTGGATAATATGTTTTCTTTCGTTTTCAAGCATGGCTTTCACAGCCTGGCCTCTGGGGCTAAGTTTATGTTGGTCGATGGAGATGAGATGCTCTGTTCCTTTTTTATGAAGCTTCACTTTCCTTGGCTTTCGCATATGCTGGAGTCTCTTGGAGGGAACATGTACATTCTCGATTTTTAATTGATTGCCCATTACCTCTCTCCTCCTTTTTCAACATCAACATGATGAACTTTATATTGCAAATGCAGGTGCAGCCGGATAATTTCATATATGTTTTTACTAATTATAGCATCTTCCTTCACAATATTCTCGTCTGTTGTCAAATATTTCATTCTTGCAGCCAGTTCCTCGTTTACTTCATACTTGATAATCCAGGTAAGCCCATTTGCTACTGCCACTTTGAAACATGCCGCCTTGCTTTTCTGGTAATACGTGAAGGAATGGGGACTGAAATACAATCGGATTACCGGTTCGTCCGAATGGCTGTCGACCTCAATCTGCTTGCTGGCTCCAGGAATCGTGTTAGGCTCAATCCGGACCGCATGAGACTGCCCTTTTTGCAGTTCATAAATCGAATACCGGGGACTAATCAATCCAAAATCAAGCTCAAAATTCCGGTAATCATTCTTGACCATTGCTTCAGCCGCCCTGACAAAATTCCTCTGGAAAACATCGAGTAATTCATTGAGTCCCTGTTTTTCCGAGTTGAACACCAACAGCTGTTTTTTCTGCTCCTCATAATCTGCCTTTAGCTTGTATAGTTCCATCGCGACCAATTCGAGAATCTCGGAGCTGGATGCTTGCAGTACATATTCTTCAAATTGCTGAAACTGGAAATATTCCCTTGTAAATGGCTCAATCAGACTGTATTCATTTGGATTCGCTTTATAGTAGAGCCCCAGATTAAAAAGCGGATGGTTCCAGTCTTTCATCTGGGAACGCGCCTTTGGTATGTTCCATAAATGCAAAACCGTATATAAGACGATGTAAAAAGGAATGAAGATGAGCAGAAACCCGCCAATTTTCCCTAGCACATCCTCCACTTTGCTTTCTCCGTTATTTGTAATGATACCCTCAAGCAGTTCATTTTTAACCAAAATGGTTCCTTCCAGAAACGCCGCTACATCATCTATAGCACTTCCAAGAAAAAAAATGCCGATTGCTCCTGCTAGATAATGCAGGATTTTAATCAGGCTCCCATGCTTTAATGACCCCATCGCCAATCTTGCCGGATTCCTTATATAGAGGTCAAATCGATAGTTGTCCCAATCAGGATCCTCCTTGGCTTGGTAAAACCTGTCTACCATAGGCTGAAAATTACGGGACAGCAATTGCAGTTTTGACTGGATGGTCAGTCTGTTTTGTTCACCTTTTCCGGTATTGGTTTCATTGGATCCGGCCATTTAAACACCCTATCCTCTGGTATTGTTTTCCTTCTCTTTCCATTTTAATAAAAAAACGGGATAGGCTCAATATGCTGAAATGACCATATTGTTTAGGAAGCAATGGGAGTGGATGACCGCAAATGACAAAAATTTGCGCTAGTTATTTAAAAAAGCGCGGGAATCATAATTACGTATGACGTTTTAGGGAGGAGTTACTGATGGACAAACAAATGAATTACGGCAGCGATTATAAATATATTCCGGCTACGTCCGTGGGAAGCGGTACAGGTATCCAGGTTTTGCCTGACCTGTTTTGCTACACGGTACAGATTGTCAATATTCACATGGTTGGGGACCCTAATTCCAATAATTTTGTTTTGGTTGATGCAGGGATGCCTGATTCAGCGGAGGAAATCATTTCAGCTGTTGAAAACCGGTTTGGCGAAAACAGCCGTCCAAAAGCGATCATTTTAACTCACGGACATTTCGACCATGTAGGAGCAGTAATAGAACTTGTGAAACGATGGGAAGTATCAGTGTACGCACACGAATTGGAACTGCCTTTTCTGACAGGACAACAAAGCTATCCTGATCCCGACCCAACGGTTGAAGGTGGCATGGTGGCCAAAATGTCACCCATGTTCCCAACTGAACCAATAAACCTCGGTAACAACGTAAAACCACTGCCGGCTGATGGGACTGTTCCTGAAATGACAGGTTTCAAATGGATCCACACTCCAGGACACACTCCAGGCCATGTTTCCTTGTTCAGGGGAAGCGACGGGGCATTGATTGCCGGAGATGCCTTTGTTACTGTAAAGCAGGAATATCTATATAAAGTCTTGACACAGGAACAGGAAATCAGCGGTCCGCCGCGCTATTTGACAACAGACTGGAAAGCGGCAAAAGAATCCGTCCTGAAATTGGCTGCACTTAAGCCAACAGCCGCCATTACCGGACATGGATTGCCAATGTTAGGGCAACTGCTGACAGACCGCCTCGAAAAATTGGCTAACAACTTTGATGACATCGCCAAGCCTGAATATGGGAAGTATGTGAACTGAGGAACCGAGAAGGCAGGAACAGCTTTATTGTATAAAAACTCCCCCTGCTTTTATAGCATCCGGGGGGTTTTTGCCGATAGCGGATTGTTTTTATTCTATCATGTCACTTTTACTTTTAGAATGTTACTGCCCCGTTGTTTAAAGTAGCTTTTCTCCCCTGCTGGTCCTACTTCATTTGGCACACCACCCCGTTTTCATCAAATGGAGTCTTAAAATCAAAACCATAAGGAGTGGGTCCATTTTCAACATAATAATGGTACCTTTTGAAAGCCTCCTGCCATGACACATCCTTGAGCTGCTTTGTCCACCACACGACATAAGAAAGGTGTTTTTCTTGGTAAGGCTCCATCCATTTGCTTCTATCCTGCAGTGCCTGCCTATGGTTGCCTGAATAGGTAAACCGATATAAGGATGAAAGACTTTTCCAGACTGTTAAGGTAATA
Organism: Mesobacillus campisalis; assembly: GCF_000986785.1. Classification (GTDB taxonomy): domain Bacteria; phylum Bacillota; class Bacilli; order Bacillales; family Cytobacillaceae; genus Mesobacillus_B; species Mesobacillus_B campisalis. The sequence continues at coordinate 31,710 of NZ_LAYY01000022.1, forward strand.
ACAGGAAAACCATTCCCCTTCATGGCCTCTTCAGGAAAAGGAACTCCTTCTGCCGAAAAGGCCTCCACTAGTTGTCCTGATTTAGTCGCCTGCCGAAATACTTCGTCTCCTGCTTGATAAAAATCACGAGAGGCCGGGTGGTCATAGGGGTGGTTGAGTCTGCCAACCGTATAGATTGAAACCAGTGCCATAGATAAACCCTCCATCTGCTTTTAATATTTATATATATTCCAGTAAGACGCGGGCTTATCACTTATTTAATTCTTGTCCATTTGTGGTTTTTTTGTATTCCATATTGATTAAATTTAATTTTTTCCTAGTATTATTTCTTCCTGATACTGCATGCAATAATTTTTAATAGAATGACGCCATTTACCACTATACCGAGGGTATAAAAGTTAATAAACAAGGTGTTGGTATATTGATTTAGCCAGGGGTAGCGATAGATCTTTGAGCTGATTATTTCCGGTGGGCCTCCTAGGCTGGTAATTAGATTTACCATAAACTTATATTCCAGAAGGCAAAACAAAAGAAAAAGGGCAAATGCTCCCAACCCCATTTTCATCCGCATAATTGAACTTACATCAATCCTTCCCAAACCCTTCCACAAACTTCTCGCAAAAAGGGCAAACAGCGCCGCTGCCGGCACGACAAACAGGAGTCCGGGATTTCCATTGCCTGAGGTAACATTCGGATTAAAGGTAAATAAATCAACTAAAAAGATGAAGACTATACTTACGCCGAGCCACACTAATATTCCTTTACTGTGAAAAATAGCCATACCATCACCACTTGAATATAAATTTTTAAACGATTGCAGACCCGATTCTGTAGGCATGGTTGTTACCATCCCACATAACCTCCACTTTATCCGTGTATGGTCTAACCCACATTTCATAGTCGGCGGCTTTATCTTCTGTTTCGGGATTTTGCGCAACAACCCTGAACTTGTAATCGGCTGGCCGGTTCCTTGCTTTCCAATAGAATACCATTTCAATGGAACCAGGAAAATAAATATTTTGAAATTTTTGGAACTTACTTTTGCTCCCTCCGTATTATAGCTACCATTTACAGGAGGCGGTAGGTATGAAATCGTTAAAACAGCGCAAATTGGCAAGGGAAGAACGCAGAAGGAAGGCGGAGCACAAAGAGGTCAGATGGCACACCTTTGCTTCTTCAGTATTTGATGTTTTGATCGTGTTATCGGAGGGGCTGATCAGGCTAATCATTATGGGAGTGAAAGGAGTCATTAAAATGATTGATTAGTCTCCTGGAATGGTAACGAGTTCGGTTCATTATCAGCCGCCGCTCCCCCAGAAAATGAGGCAGCAGAACCGTCCCCTTGCATCAAAAGTATAATCGATTTATGATTGGTTTATTGTAAGACTATTTAGAATCCGAAGGGTGCTAGGATATATGGACAGGAAAAAAGGGATATTTCTCGTTATGACGGGGGCGGCTTTATGGGGAATTGGCGGCACGGTTGCCAAAAAGCTGTTTGACGAGTTTGGGATGGATGTGGATTGGCTTGTTACCACTCGATTGCTTATTGCGGGTTTCTTGCTTTTAGGATTGAAATTTTTCGGAAAGGAGCGCTCCCAAATCATTGCGGTTTGGCAAAGCAGAAACACTGCCATTCACTTGTTGATCTTCGGGCTGCTCGGAATGCTTGCAGTCCAATATACATATATGGCTTCCATTCAACATGGCAATGCCGCAGTGGCCACACTCCTGCAATACACCGCTCCGGCGATGATTATCGTTTACTTGATTTTACGCAGACAGGGGGAGCCCACAAGAAGAGATCTTCTGACTATTTCGCTGGCTTTGGCAGGTTGCTTTTTCCTGTTAACAAACGGTTCCCTTTCCCAATTATCGGTGCCGGCACCTGCAATCGTCTGGGGGATTTTATCAGGAGTCGCTTTGGCATTTTATACTTTATATGCCATTCCTTTATTAAAAAAGTTTGACTCCCTTGTTATTGTTGGATGGGCGATGGTGATTGGGGGGATTGCCTTAAGCTTTGTACATCCTCCGTGGCAGATGGACTTCCAAGCGTTAACGCTCGAAGGATATGCATACCTTTTCTTTGTGATTATTTTTGGAACCATGATTGCCTTTTGGTTTTATATAGAAAGCCTGCAAAGCCTCCTGCCGAAGGAATCGAGCCTGCTTGGAAGCATTGAGCCCCTGGCGGCCGTTTTGACCACCGTCTTTTGGCTGAAGCAATCATTCGGAATGTACCAATGGCTTGGAACATCTTGCATCATATTGATGATTTTAGCGGTGGCTTTAGGTGAAAAATCATCTTCCAGCACTGCACAAATTTCTGATAGCAAAAAATCCTTAACCATGTGAACCGATAAAAGCAATAAAAAGCCTGCAGACTCGCTCATCGTGATCTGCAGGCTTAACTATTTTATTTACTTTTTGACATGCTGCATAAGCGTTTCTGGATCAAACCCGAGCACCCAATGGCCATTTACCTTGGTTTGCGGGACGCCCATTTGTCCGGTCTCATCGACCAGCCTTTGAGCCGCAATCGGATCATGCTGAACATTCACTTCTTTGTAGTTTAATCCTTGAGCCTCAAGGAATTCTTTCATCATTGTGCAATACGGTCAAGTATTGGTAGTGTATACAATAATCTCGTTCATTCGCCAGTGCCTCCTAAGGTGTAAAATTTTTTACCCCGGCTTAAAAAGCCAGGCTTATAATTGTTGTTCCCTTTCTTTTCTAAAAAAAACACTGGCGAAGTTCGGTTAAAACCACCTGTTGTGCATTTCCTGCAAAAAAGCTTTCGTAAGGGTATTTCCTGAACCTTCACCGATGATAGAATCGATGCCGCAATAAGGGCATACAGCTGTGGTCTCATGATCCAGCCATTCATCAATTTCATTTGGGTTAAAAATCCTTAAACAATGGAAGCAGCCGCAGAGCTGGTCCTCCCCCAAAGTACTTCGATTATGGCGGCTATGTTGATGGGCATCTTCAAATATATGTTCCACTGTATTACCCCCTTATAAAATAAAGATCCTATCGACCCTTCCTCCATTATATCCCAAACACAGCTGCTGTGGAGGCCTCAAAAATGACGATCTGTCTTTATAGGCTATGTGGCTTATCCTTGCTTATTGCTATATTGGTGACAGTATTTATTAAGTATGCCCGCTTTCTCCTCCCCAATTGCGTTTATATCTCAAAAAGGTAACCTTACCAATGGAATAGCATTAGATATCACTGATGCATCAAAAAGATATACGTTTGCTAGCACACATTGGACGATGAATTATGTATAGCTGTGGTAATTAAAAATAAATAAAATGCCTAAATACATATAAGAGCGGGAGAAAATCCCCCGCTCCTTAAATGCAAAACTCATTTTTCATCTTCATGCTGCTGTTCCCGTCCGAAGCCACCCCACATAAACGAATCCCAATGGTTCCTTCTGGGTGATTCTTCAGCAATGTGTTCATGTGTTTCTTTTGGCTGATGATGGTGATGGTCTTCCTTATCGTGAATGATTTTGACATTCTTGGCATGGATAATCAGGTTGTCAACGTGGATGACCCTTTCCTTTTTCCCTTTAGACATTCTACCCCTCCTCCTTCGGTGGCAAATTCCGTATATTTTATTCAGGAACAGTCCGGGAGTATAGGCAGATGTGTAGAGCACGGGGACGGTTCTCATGCCTCATTCAAAAGGACGTGCCCAAAAGTTTTTTCTTACAGAGTATTCCAAAAGGCCTCTACCTACCCAATCGTTAAATCGTAATGATAAAACTCTTCATCGCGTTTGTATCCATATCTCTCATACAGCCTTTGGGCAGAAATATTGTCTGACGCGGTACTGAGGCTGAGGCTCTTCGCTCCGGTTTCTATCGCCAGCTCTTTGGCCTTGTCTAACAGCTTCTCCCCCACACCCTGTTTTCTTGCATCTGCCACAACAAACAGGTCATTCAAAATCCAGGCCCTTTTCATGGAGATGGACGAAAATGTAGGGTAAAGCTGGGTGAAACCTAGATAATGCTCTTCGTTTTTAGCAACAAAGATGACCGAATCCTGATTCTCCAAGCGTTCTTTTATGTATGTTTTCGTACCTTCCAAATCACTGCCCTGTTCGTAAAACTCTCTATAAAGATTAAATAAACCGGCAATCCCTTCTAAATCCTCCATACCCGCTTGATAAACTTCCATTTGCAACTCTCCCTTTTTTCTTGTCGTTACCCCATTATATAAGTAATTTAAATATAATTTCTATTATTTTGCCAATTCACCAAAAATTGTTCATCCTCCCATAAAACCACCCAACGAAAAATTTTCACAATTTCACCATTGACAAATGATACTGAAAATCATTATCATTTAGGTAGATTAAAAAACTTTATGAGGTGGATTACAATGAACAAGAAACTTGCACTATTTTTCCTTATTGTCACAATGGCAATATTCACTGCCGCTTGTGGCACGAGCTCAAGTGCTCCAGCAGGCACTGAAAAAGAAGCAGCAGCATCTGAACCAGAAACAATCACCGTTAAACACCAGCTTGGCGAAACAACAGTAACAAAAAATCCTGAAAAGGTTGTCGTTTTTGATTTTGGTGTACTAGACTCCCTTGATAAACTTGGCGTTGAAGTGACTGGCCTGCCCCAGGCGAATGTGCCTACATATCTTGAAAAATATAAGGATGCCAAATATAAAAATGCCGGCGGACTTAAAGAACCGGACTTTGAGGCCATTAATGAAATGGCCCCTGACCTGATTATCATCTCCGGCAGGCAGCAGGACTCTTATGAAGAGTTCAGCGAAATCGCCCCTACCATTTTCATGGGTGTGGATACTACTAGATATATGGATTCCTATAAGGAAAATGCGAAGACGCTAGGAGAAATTTTCGGCAAGGAGAAGGAAGTAGAAGCAGAACTTGCAGAAGTGGAAAAGGCGATTGACAGCCTTCATGAAAAAGCTTCGGCTATGGATAAAAATGGCCTGATTGTTCTTGCTAATGAAGGAAACCTCAGTGCCTATGGGCCAGGATCACGCTTTGGCTTGCTGCATGATGTCTTTGGAGTAAAGCCGGTTGACGAAAACATTGAAGCTTCCACGCATGGCCAAAATATTTCATTCGAGTACCTCCTTGAAAAAGATCCGGACTACCTGTTCGTGGTTGACCGCGGAATTGCGGTTGGCGGTAAGGCTTCTGCCAAATCCGTTATTGAAAATAAACTTGTTGAAAATACAAAAGCCGTGAAAGATGGAAATGTTGTCTACCTAAATGCGGATTACTGGTATCTTTCCGGCGGCGGTCTAACCTCTGTAGCCGAGATGGTAAAAGAAGTCGAAGCAGGACTGAAATAATACAATCTCTTCACTAAAAGGCACGCATATAATTTGATGCGTGCCTTTTGGTTCGCAATATGAAGGAGCGCTGTGGCACCCCCCTACCCTTTCGTGTTCTTCCCCATGAATGAAACCAATTGTTTATCGGGCATCCTGTACAGGGAAAAAGGTGTGAGAAAAGAGAAGTGGAGAAAGGTGATTTTATGGAAGGAAAACTTTACTCTGAAGTAGCTGTGCCCATTCAGCATCCATTCGGATTTACACCTGCTAGCAGTGAACAGAGAGATTTCACCTTTGACAGGGATAACCGATGGACCGACTATTTTATTGAAAAAGGCGGGAAGTCCTACACTGTGAGTCTTGATGATCGGGGAAATTGGTTCTTCCTTACTTCGTTTGGGTGTCATTCATTGGATGAACTTAAGCTTTCAAGACAAATTTTCAGGCCTGAATACCTGGAAGACAAGAAGCTCCCGCTAATTGATTTGCTCCAGGAGCTGGAGCTGGAGCCCATTTATGAGGGCCACGACAAAGCGTACGGGCATGTTTTGTCTATCGTCCATGATGTCGATGATGTTCCGCCCTTCATCCAGGGACGGCTTGCGAACTATGACGGCCCAGATGATCCAACCATCATAAAAAGGATTCATTTTATCGAGAATGAGTTGAATGGCGAAAAGACCCGTTTTGTTACCGGATTTGAAACCCGCTCGTTTGCCACCATTACAGATAACCAGTATTACACTGAAAAGATCCATCTGCCCATCAACGCGCGGGATTACCTAAAGCTTTTTGTCTATTTTTCCAGATATGGGCTCCTTCCTTCCCAGCAAATGATGCCAAGGTTTTTGGCCAACCTATGGGCCTCTGCCCAAAGCCTGAACCATAATGCCAATCCGGCGCTCTATAAAATAGAAGAAATACGCTAAAAAGTGCTAAGAACAATCTGCCTTAGCACTTTGGGAAATCAAGCTGCCTTATTTCTTTGCCCCAAACTTTGAGGCAAATTCCCTGCTATGCGACCTTCGCATTTTCCTGTTTTGGGCTCTTTCCTCACCTGATGAAAATAAAAATTCTTCCTCTTCCGTTTCCGGGTAAACGGAAGGAACAGCGGTTGGGTTTCCTTTTTCATCCAAAGCGACAAAGGTTAAAAAGGAGGTAGCCGCGGCCCTTTTTTCCCCGGTAAAAGTGTTCTCGGCGGTCACGCTGACGAATACTTCCATGGAGCTTTTTCCTGTCCATGTAACGAAAGCTTCAAGTGTTACCGCATCCCTCAAGGTAATGGGATGCAAGAAATCGACTGAGTCCATGCTGGCGGTTACCGTCGCCATTCGGCAATGCTTCATGGCGGCAATACCGGCAACCCGGTCAATCCTGCTCATAAGAGCTCCCCCAAATAGGGTGTTATGTCCGTTAGTATCGTTCGGCAAAACCAGGTCAGTCTGAATCGTTCTTGATGCACTGCACGGTTTTTTCTTCATTATGTATTGGCTCCTTTGGTTGAATCAAAGCTGTGGGCAGTTCGGTGAAAAATACACCACATTTTTTATAATAACATTAAAAGAGGTGCAGATAAAATAACAAAGGGATAAGCTTCATGAATGAAGCTTACCCCCCATTGCCTTAAAAAGTTTTGGTCAGGAATACTGCTGGCCCCTGGATCCTTTGCCAGTTAGGTTAGAGACAATCGGCAAAACGGCCTGCATGGCCTGTCCTACGTTTTTCCCACGAGTCATGCTGTAATAAGCAGCTGCACCTATTCCTGCTGATGCCAATATCGGAAGCCACATACGCTGTCCACGCAAACTGAACACCATCCTTTACAGACTTTTTAAAGCCTTATTAGCATAAGCAACCTGCAGGAAAGTATGGTAGCAATGTTTCCCATTTGATGCAAGGGGACGGTTCTCATGTTCTATTTCATTCTAAATCATTTAGGGAGGGTTCAGGGTCATTATTAACTAAAAATGGAAAAAAACTTCTGTACGCACCGTATCCTACTTCGCAACAGAAAGCGGGATTCTTCCGTTCTTTTCAGTTGTCTCCTTTTTGTGTGAAGACAAAACAACTCCAATGAGAACAATGACTCCCCCGACCATTTGGTACCATAAAAATTCTTCCCCTGCAAAAAGCGTAGCAAACAGCGCGGCAAACACCGGCAGCAGATTAATAAAGATGCCCGACTTGGCAGCCCCTGTTTTTGCGACGCCTGTATTCCAGGAAAGGAATGCCACAATGGAAGCAAAGCAGCCGACATAACTCAAGATGAGAAGGCTTTCTCTGTTAAAAATAACCTCAGCCTCTCCCAGACTTAATTCGAGAAAGCTTAATGGCATCAGGATTAGGATTCCAACAAAGGATGTCACATACAAGGTGGTAAAAGCGGGCAAAACCTTAGCGTACTTCTTAATCACAATTGAATAAATGCTCCAGGCGACTACAGCCACCAAAACAAACAAATCTCCCGGGTTGAACCTGAATGCCAGCAAGGCTTCCCATGATCCTTTCGAAAGAATAAAGACAATTCCAATGACCGATAAAATCATGCCTGCTGCCTGCCATCCCGAGAGCCTTTCTTTTAGCATGAAAAACGAAAAGACACCGATGAACAATGGAGTCACCGAATTGACCAGCGACGCGTTGATGGAAGTGGTGAAATGCAGTGAAAAGTAAATGATCGTGTTATATCCAGCCACTCCTGTCACGCTTAACAGAAGGAGAATATATCGATGTTTCCATAAAACCTTAAAGTCCCTGAGCAATGGCTTCGCCAGAAACGGCGTCAGCAATAAAAATGCCACTCCCCACCTTAGTAGCGAAAAGGTGATGGGCGGAAAATACTCTGCCCCCAACCGGCCAATGACGAAATTCCCGCCCCAAATGGCATTGGCAAGAACAAGCAGAAGATAGGCAGAGGAATTCTTTTCAATCGTTTTCAACCTGGTTCACTTCTTTCCGTATAGACAGTACCAGTTAAACAAGCTGCAAGTCTTTATGTAGTTGTCCAACGGCGAGATGCTTCTTCCTGTCCTGTTAGTTTTCCTGCACTTAAACCTCCAAGCCTGCAACAC
>NZ_LAYY01000023.1 GCF_000986785.1 Mesobacillus campisalis
CAAAGTCGACATATTCTACATAGTTCCGTTCCTTTGCATCATGGTCACCGCATTCACGGCATGCTGCCTGACAGGCACGGCATCCGATGCAGCGTTCAAATTCAAGATACATGATTTTATTCATTTTTAGCCGCTCCTTTTTAAGAAAGTTTTTCAAGCTTTACAGCACAAACTTTGAATTCAGGCATCCGTGAAATCGGATCCAATGCAGGACTGGTCAACTGGTTGACGGATAGGTCTTTGCCCCAATGGTAAGGAACAAACAGGGTATCTTTCCTAATGGCTTTTGTGATGCGCACTGGTGCAACCATGTCACCGCGCGGAGTAATTAATTTTACTTTTTCACCGTTCTGGACCTGGTACTCACTTGCTAGTTCAGGGTGGATTTCCACAAATGGCTCAGGACATTGTTCCATCAGGAATCCCACGCGTCTTGTCTGGTTCCCCGACAGATAGTGGAATACGACACGCCCTGTTGTCAGCCATAATGGATATTTGTTATCAGGCACCTCGGCTGGGTCGTTCCAATCAATGACGGCAAGATTGGCTTTCCCATCTTCGGTTGCAAATTTTTCTTTGAATACGGAAGGCGTTCCCTTATGGTCTTCGGCAGGAGCCGGCCAAAATACGCCATCCTGTTCATCGATCTTTTCGTATGTGACACCAAAGTAGTCGGCCTTTCCGCCTTTTGATGCAAGGCGCAGTTCGTCAAAGATTTCTCTCGCCTCGCTGTAAGGGAAGTACTTTCCTTTGCCCATCCGTTCGGCAATCAGTTTGATGATCTCCCAGTCTGTCTTTGATTCGCCTAGCGGTTCCACGACCTTGCGGATGCGGATGACGCGGCCTTCGATATTTGTGGTTGTGCCTTCATCCTCTGCCCAGGTTGTCGCAGGCAGAACAACATCTGCCAGTTCCGCCGTTTCCGACATGAAGAAGTCATTCACAACAAGGAAGTCAAGGCTTTTGAACGCTTTATAGACATGATTGATATTTGGTGAAGAAACAACCGGGTTCGAACAGATTACATGCATGGCACGGATGGTCTTGTTCACCATCAGATCGAACATCTCGTAGGCAGAAACACCTTCCTTTGGCATTTCCTCTGGCTGAATGCCCCAAACACCTGCAATGTACTCGACATCCTTCGGGTTGGCAATCTTGCGGTAGCCCGGAAGCGCATCGGCTTTCTGGCCATGCTCGCGTCCTCCCTGCCCATTTCCCTGACCGGTAAATGTAGCGACACCTGAAGCGAATTTTCCAATCTGGCCGCGAAGCAGCGCCATGGAAGTATACAGGCTGACATTGTCAACGCCTTTTGTCTGCTGCTCGGCACCGCGGGCAAACATAACAACCGAACGAGGGGATTTTCCGAAAATATGGGCTGCTTTCACGATTTTCTCGACTGTTACACCGGTAATCTTCGATGTATATTCTGGCGTGAATTTTGCGGTCATCTCTTTTAATTCCGCAAAATTATTGCAGCGTTCCCGGACATATTCATGATCGACATAGTCATGTTTGATCAATAAATGCATGATTCCATTAGCCAATGCAGAATCTGTTCCTGGAAGAAGGTCAAGATGGACATCGGCCACACGCGCTGTTGCTGTCTCGCGAGGATCGGCCACAATCAGTTTCGCGCCTTTATCCTTTGCTTTCCAGAACCACTGGATGCTCGTAGGATGGCATTCCGCAGTGTTGGTGCCGGACATGAAGAAGCAGTCTGTATGCTCAAGCTCTGTCCACGGAAGCGTGGATCCGCGGTCCATGCCGAGCGTCTTGTTGAATCCCCCGGCAGCCGAGCTCATGCAATAGCGGCCATTATAATCGATATAGCGTGTTCCAAGTCCTACCCGCGCGTATTTTCCAACAAGGTAGCATTTTTCATTGGTCATCGACACTCCGCCGTACACGCTGAGGGCATCTTTGCCGTATGCTCCCTGGATTTCCTTGAACTTGCGCTCAATCAGGTCAAGCGCCTCTTCCCAGGAAGCTTCAACAAACTTTCCGTTCTTTTTGATCAGCGGCGTCTTGATGCGGTCTGGATGGTCGATTGTCTGGTAGGCGGTAACCCCTTTAGGGCACATTTTTCCTCTCGTAAGCACCCAGTCATAACGGGGCTCGACGCCGACAACTTTATTGGATTTCTCATCGACGCGGATATGCATGCCGCACTGCATGCCACAGTAGCAGCAATGTGTTGTGATTAATTTTTCGCCCTTGCGGATTTGATTTTTCACGCCTTCTTTAACGAGAAACTGGCTCATGTTCTTTTTCCTCCCCTAGATCTTTCTTTACTTCTTCTTCAATATCGTAAAATTCGTCTGAACGTTTTTTGCCAAAACCGGAAAGGTGGATTCCGTTCGTTGTGTTGACCGGTCCGTACGGATTGCCTTTCGGCGCTTCAAGATTCATTTGTTTCAGTGCCCGCATGCGGCGGCGGCATCCTGGGCAATAATCCGACAGGTAGCTGCCATCGGCCATCTGAAGGTCGAAGGATTGGGCTTTCAGTATTGCCTGTACGTCAGCGATCTGGTCATCATTGCTGTATGGCTGTCCGCAGCTTTTACATGCTTTCGTATCTACCTTCAGGACCTCCTGGTAGCTCATTGGAACGGCTGTCGCCAGCGGCCTGATCGGTACATGGAACAGTTTCCCGAACGGAAAGTACATCAGCATAATGATGACGGTAACCTGATGTGTCATCGACATATAATGGTGGCCGAAGCCGCCAAGGAATTTATAAGAAAGAGTTAAAAGCAAGCCCGTTCCGGTTACAGCAAGCAGGATATACAATGGCAGCAAGTCAAATTCGAAACGCTGTGTGACTTTCACATCATAATCGGTGATTCGGCGGTAAAGGGCCATACAGACACCGATCATGACCATGACGGCACCGATGTTCAGGATGTTGTAGACGATTTCCGAAAACCAGCCATGTGCGGCCATTGTCATTACCGGAATGTCAAAAGCGATCATTTGGTATGTGTCAGAATCGATTAGGTCAAAGCGGAACCAGCCGAATGTCAGTCCGAAAGTGAAAGCGAAGGAGATCAGGCAGCCCCAGGAAATCATGATGTGCTGGATGCCGCGGTAAAGTCCGCGCTTGAAAATGAATTTTTGCAGAATGATATTATCAATGAATGTTTTAAAAATGGCTCTTGCATTTCTTTTAAAACGCTCTTTCGTAAACAGGTTTTCCACGCTTCGGGAAGCGACACGGTTTGTCGCCTTTCTGTAAAGCCAGAAGCTCATCCGGATGACAAGCCCGATAGCGAATACCATTGATGAAATCATATAGCCCAGCAAGGCCATATCTATATGAAGAAAGTTTGACGTGGACACCCACATTGAAAAAAACAGGATCAGGACAACAAAGAACGAATACATACTTGTTTTGGAGTAAAACGATTTCTCCAGCTTTAACATTTTCCGCTACCTCCTTGCGAGTAGTGCTTGAGTTCGAAGTAATCTTACCACGGGTAAAAGGGGCGTTTTGGTTTTAAATGTAAACACTTTGTGAATAGGGTTAATTCAGGCATTGTTTGTTAACACTTTGTGAACAAACAACTGGAAAACGGGTTTAACCTCCCTCCCCACCCTTCGGATTCCTTCGTCTCATACGCTCTCTGGCGATTTTTATCTTGTTACCTAATAGTAAAGGAGGCGGATTAAACCCGTATGTGAAGTACGTCACATCGGAAAATTTTGTTCTTTGCCTTATAAATGACACCAATAAAAAAAGCGCTCCTCCAATGGGAGAGCACTTTTAAGGTATAGGATATTCAGGATAATAAAATGCTTTGAATCAGCTTCCGGCTTTCCGTGGAATCGCGCCTTGACGGCGGAAAACATGATTGATGACTTCCGAAAACACCAGGCCGACCGCAATCGCCCCTGATATCATCAAAGCCTTGACCCCTAGGGCAACAGCTGTCGTATAGTCGTTCTCAACAATATTCCGCATCGTGTCATACGCAAGTCCGCCCGGGACAAGCGGTATAATGCCGGCAACACTGAAAATAATGATGGGCATTTTATAAAACTTGGCGAACATTTGACTGACCAATGCGATGAAAAAGGCTGCCGCAAGAGTGCCAAGCACTGCTCCATAACCCTGGTAGGTCAGGCCAAAATAGACCATCCAGCCCAGCATGCCTGACAGCCCGCACTTGAACAGAGATTCTCTTGGGGCATTAAAAAGAATGCCAAATGCAGCCGAAGCGATAAAGCTGGTTATCAGCTGTTCCAAATAAACCACAGGGTTCCCCCCTTTTTTATAGGCTCGGTTATAGTTCATTTCTGTGAAGGAATGAGAACTAATAGGCGGAGAATTTCCGGCTAAGGTACACAGAAGCAGCTTTAGAAGCGGTTATAAGCGGAGAAGTTCCGATTAACTGCTCCTAAACAACACAAAATCGTGGATTTTAATGATATAGACGGAAAACTCTCCCTTATTTTTAAGGAAATATGGGTATTTACCAATTTAAACGGAATTTCTCCGTTTATTTTTCAAACTTGTAAAAAAATTCAGCTTTCCGTGATTACAGAGCCTTTTTACAAAAAGGATAGGACGGCAGCGATTCCCGAACCGATGGCAAACGCGGTCAGGAATGCTTCGGCCCCTTTGGACAGCCCCGAAACCAAATGCCCTGCCATCAAGTCGCGCACTGCATTGGTGATCAGCAGTCCGGGAACCAGCGGCATTACTGCTCCAATGATAATTTTATCAAGCTCATTTCCCAGCCCTATGCTCACAAAAAAGTAGGAGCATAAGCCAACGATCACGGAGGCGGAAAACTCGGCAAAAAATTTAACAGGAATCATCCGGTGGAAAAGCATCATGGAAGAATATCCCGCGCCCCCGGCAATCGCGGCAGGAACAAAGTCCTCCCAGCTGCCCAGGAACATAATGGCAAAACAGCCGCTGGCCAGCGCAGCTGCCAGCAGCTGGACAAGGAACGGGGGCATCAGGCTGGCCGATTCAATCTCCTTCAGCTGCCTGACCGCCTCACTTAAGCCAATTTGCCCGCCGCTGATCCTCCGGGATACATCATTCACCAGCGCTACTTTCTTCAGGTCGGTCGTCCGGTCGGAAATCCTGATCAGCCTCGTCATCTCCGGCCGTACATCTTCCGAGGAGAACATGATGCCAGTGGGCGTCACATAGCTGTGGGTCTGCTGTATGCCCAGCGCGAACGCCATCCGCCTCATTGTATCCTCCACCCGGTAGGTTTCCGCTCCGCTCTGGAGCATAATTTTCCCTGCCAGCAGGCAGGCATCCATTATCTCGTGTGTTTTATCTCTATTTTCCATTTTATCCTCACTATGAAGAGTCGATATTCTTCTATCAGTCTAAACGAAAGCGATTTAGCAATCAATTATGATTGTTCCTTTGAAATAATGATTTATCACGCGGTCTGAATGGAATATACTTGGATTAAATTCCTTTGCGGGAATTTTCTTAACAAGATTGAAAGGATGACAGTAATGCTCGATTGCCGAGAAGAGGTTTTATTTTTCACAAAACAGCTGATGAATATTGAAAGCATCGTCAATACGAACGGAGAGAAAGAGATTGCCCAGGTTCTCCACAGCATGATCGCCTCTTTTCCTTATTTCATGGAACATCCGGAACAGCTTTTGATTGAGCCGACGCATGACGATGAACTGGAGAGGTACAATGTCCTTGCTTTTGTCAGAGGCACCAAAAACGCCAGCAGCAAAACCGTTATTTTAATGGGCCATATGGATACGGTTGGCATTGATGATTTCACCCAGCTTGCTGATCTGGCATGCAAGCCCGATGAGCTGCTTGAGGCATTGAGGAACGAAGACCTTCCTGAGAATGTCAGGGCCCATGCCGATTCTGATGAATGGCTTTTTGGCCGCGGCTCCCTGGATATGAAGAGCGGATTGGCCAGCCATCTATATCTTTTAAAATATTATTCCGAACACCCTGAAGAGCTGGAAGGGAATCTGGTGTTTTTGGCAGAGTGCGATGAAGAAGACAGCTCTCATGGCATCCTATCTGCACTCAAAACCCTCCAGGCCTGGAAGCAGCAGCACGGTTTCGAATATTCAGCCGCGGTGAACAGCGATTTCGTCGCTCCCCGCTTTGAAGGGGATGAAAACCGTTATATCTATAAAGGTACAGTTGGAAAGCTCCTTCCGTCCTTTTTTATTACGGGCGCGGAAACCCATGTGGGCTCCTGCTTTGAGGGACTGGATCCCAACCTGATTGCCGCGGAGCTGACAAGGCAAATAGACTACAATCCCGACCTTTGCAATGAAGCGCTAGGCGAGACGACCGTTCCTCCTGTCTCTTTAAAGCAGACGGACCTCAAACCCGTGTATACCGTCCAGACGGCGCTGTCGGCCTATGTATATTATAATTTCTTCATCCATTCCTGGTCTCCCAAGGATGTGCTCGACAAACTGAAGAGCCAGGCGGAAATTGCTTTTAACAACGCTTTGGCCTTGTTTGAAGAGCGGTATAAAAAGTTTTGCCAGCTGAGCGGCGAAGCTTGCCGGGAGATTCCATGGCAAGCGAGGGTCATGACCTATGAAGAAATGGACAACCTTCTTGCTGCCCAATTTGGAAACGAATATACCTGCCATATGGCAGGTTTCAAAGAACAGCTGCTTCATGACCAGACCCTTGATGTCAGGATGTTTGCAGCCAGGGTCGTGGAAGAGGCTTGGAAGTGGATGCCGGACAAAAGCCCGGCAATCATCGTCTTCTATTCATCCCTTTATTCTCCAAGGGTAGAGCTTCCCGGTAAAAATGTTGCGGAGAAAAACCTGATTTCTGCGCTCGATAAAGCTGTTGCAGCGATTCAGCCAAATTATGAAAAGCCGATTGTCATCCGCAATTTCTTCCCATACATCTCGGACATGAGCTTTGTGGCGCTCAGCGACGATGAGAGCGCGCTTGATTCCGCGGCCAGAAACAATCCGAGCTGGGGGACAAAATTCTTTGTGAATTACCAGGATGTCCGCAACATTAATGTCCCGGTTATCAATATTGGACCATATGGCCTTGATGCCCATAAAAAGTACGAACGGGCTGAACTTGAATATTCGCTTGAGATTGTGCCAAACCTGACGAACCTTGTCATCAGGGGAGTGCTCAGCGGGCAATGAAACGAAGACGGTGTTCCATACAGGAACACCGCTTTTTATTATTTTCCATTCATAGCATGCCGGGCCAATAATTCAATGGTCATG
Source organism: Mesobacillus campisalis (assembly GCF_000986785.1). GTDB lineage: Bacteria > Bacillota > Bacilli > Bacillales > Cytobacillaceae > Mesobacillus_B > Mesobacillus_B campisalis. The sequence goes on from NZ_LAYY01000023.1 coordinate 7,231, forward strand.
TCATCCATCGGTGGATTGTGCAAACCAGCACGAACATCGCGGTAATAGCGCTGAAGCGGATTTTTTTGCGACAGGCTCCGCGCGCCAACCACCCGCATTGCCAGGTCGACCGCTTTGATGGCTCCGTTAGTGACAGCCATTTTTACCGCTCCAAGCTCGGGACCCATTTCCAGCCGTTCCTGTTCACCGGCATCATCCCATTTTTTTGCGACAGCATGGAGAAAATGACGGTCTTTCATCAGTTCGAGTTCGATTTCACCAATCTTCTGCCGCACTGCGGGAATGTCGCTGATGGTCCCCTTGATGCTGTTGGGCGAATAGTTTAGGGCAAACTGGATGGCGTACTCCTGTGCTGCCTTGGCAATCCCCAAATAGCAAGCCGGAATATGAAGCAGCCAGCCATTTGCCTGTTTTTTCCCAGGAGTAATGACTTCCACAAAATCCTCTTCTGCAACATGGACGTCCTCAAGAACAAGGTCATGGCTTCCGGTTCCCCGCATTGCCACGCTGTCCCAGGTTTCTTCGATGGACAAACCTTTCGTCGAGCGCGGAATTAAAAAGTTGCCCACCTCGTCGCTTCCGGCAATCGACGCGCTGACAATAAAATAATCGAGGACCGGAGACATCGTGGTAAAAATCTTCCTGCCATTGATTACCCAGCTGCCGCCATCCTTTTTTGCGGTTGTTTGCGGCTTGCCTCCTCTTGTCGGGCTTCCTGTCTGCGCCTCGCTGGCCGCGCTGTTAAGGAGCGCTCCCCTTTTGACTTCTTGGGAAACCCTCCGGAAGACTTCTTCTTTCCATGCTTTCTTTTCGCCAAGGTTTTTTATGATGCCCATATGCCAGCCGATCGCAAGGGCTGTGGACCCGTCTCCCGCCGCCAGTTTCTCCTGCAGGCTGACAATTTCGTGCAAGGTGATCTCTTTTCCGCCATATTCGCATGGCAGCGTTAGGCTGGTATAGCCGTTTTTTTTCAAGTCATCTATGTTGGCAAACGGAAAACCGCCTTCTTCATCGATTTCCGCTGCTCGCTCTTTAAACCTGGCTGCGAGGCTTTCCATCAGCTGCAGCCTTTCTTCCAATGAGTTTGTATCCTGAAAATTCATAATCTCACTCCCTGAATTCATCATTCCCTGCCAGCACACTGGCAAACGATATCCTTTCTAGTTAACATACCAGAAATTGCACAGTTTTGTTTAGCGTTGCGATTGGCACTGCCTGACAGGACTTGTTTTTCTGGTCATTTCTTATTAGTATATAGTTCTACAGGAAGGTATAATGGTGTTAATACTTTTACATAAAACGACAGAAAGGCTGATAGGGATTGGAAGAAAACTCTAATTTTATCAAAACGATTATTAAGGAAGACCTCGAATCCGGAAAGCATGATAAAATTGTAACCCGATTCCCGCCTGAGCCGAATGGGTACCTGCATATCGGACATGCGAAATCGATTGTTATCAATTTTGGCCTTGCCGATGAATTTGGCGGGAAAACGAACCTAAGGTTTGATGATACAAACCCGTTAAAAGAAGACCAGGAATTTGTCGACTCCATCAAGGAAGACGTCGCCTGGCTTGGATACGAGTGGGATGGTTTGTTTTATGCCTCTGATTACTTTGAGGAAATGTACGACCGTGCCGTTCTGCTCATTAAAAAGGGCAAAGCTTATGTTGATGACCTGTCCGCTGATGAAATTCGGGAATACCGCGGCACATTGACACAGCCCGGGAAGGAAAGCCCGTACCGCAACCGTTCAATCGAAGAGAACCTGGATCTGTTCGAGCGCATGCGCAATGGCGAATTTGGAAACGGTGAAAAGGTGCTGCGCGCCAAAATTGACATGGCATCACCAAACGTGAATCTTCGTGACCCGGTTATTTACAGGATTGCCCATGCAACCCACCATAACACTGGGGATAAATGGTGCATTTACCCGATGTACAGCTTTGCCCATCCGCTTGAGGATGCCATTGAAGGAGTCACCCATTCCCTTTGCACAACCGAATTTGAGGACCAGCGCCCGCTTTACGACTGGGTCGTTGCGGAATGCGAAATGCCGTCCGTTCCGCGGCAGATCGAGTTTGGCCGTTTGAACATCACCAATACCGTCATGAGCAAACGGAAATTAAAGCAGCTTGTCGAGGAAGGATATGTTGATGGCTGGGATGACCCCCGCCTGCCGACGGTTTCCGGCTTGAGAAGAAGAGGCTATACCCCTGAAGCCATCCGCGAATTCGTGGCTGCAGCCGGAGTATCAAAAGGCTTTTCCACAGTGGATGCCCAGATGCTTGAGCACTTTGTGCGCGAAGACCTTAAGCTTAAAGCCCCAAGGACGATGGGCGTGCTGCGGCCGTTAAAAGTGGTTATCACCAACTATCCGGAAGGCGAAGTAGAGTGGCTTGATGCCGAAATTAACCCTGAGAACCCGGAAATGGGGATGCGCAAAATCCCATTTTCCCGCGAAATTTATATCGAGCAGGATGATTTCATGGAGAATCCTCCGAAGAAATATTTCCGCCTCTTCCCTGGGAATGAAGTGCGCCTGAAGCACGCGTACTTCATCAAATGTGAAGAAGTCATCAAGGATGACGAAGGCAATGTGGTTGAGCTCCGCTGCACATATGATCCGGAAACCAAAAGCGGCTCCGGTTTTACCGGCCGCAAGGTCAAGGGAACGCTCCACTGGGTGGACGCCACACATGCCCTTCCGGCAGAATTCCGCCTTTACGAGCCTCTCATCCTTGAAGAGGAAGGGACGGAAGATCACGAAGGAGAAGAAAAATCATTCCTTGACAATGTGAACGAAAAATCGCTTGAGGTCCTTGAAGGATTTATCGAGCCAAATATGAAGGAAGCAAAGGCACAGGATAAGTTCCAGTTCTTCCGCCACGGCTACTTCAATGTCGACCCAAAGCACACCACAGAAGAAAAGCTGGTCTTCAACCAGATCGTATCTCTAAAGAGTTCGTTTAAATTATAAGCAAAAAGGGTGCCTGACCCCCTTTAGCGCTGTAAAGCGCCGGGGGTCAGGCACCCTTTCGTTTACTAAAGGATTACTGCTGTTCTTTAAGGATGTCAATATTCGGCTCGATGCCAAACCATTTCTGGTAGATTTCGGTATAGGTGCCATTATCGAATAACGTATTCAGGGCCTTGTTGAATTCCTCTGTCAATTCGCTTCCTTTAGGGAAGAGGATTCCATAGAATTCGGAATCAAATGTTCCGTCCTCTACCACTTTCTGCTTTTTGTCCGGGTTGTTCTTTGCGTATTCCTCTACAACCACATTGTCGGCAACAACTGCATCAGCACCGCCGCTTTCCATTTCCATGATTGCCAGGTTGTTATCTTCAAACTTTTTAATGTCAGCATGGTTTTTTCCAAGCAGGGCATCCATTGCTGCCTGTCCGGTTGTTCCGTTCTGGACGGCAACTTTCTTTCCCTTCAGGTCTTCAGCAGATGAAATCTCGCTGTTTTCCGGTACCAGGATCTTATTGGTAGACTGGAAATACGGAACAGAAAAATCATATGTCTGCTTGCGGTCATCATTGATGGTTATCGCAGCAATTGCCAGGTCTGCACGCTTGCTCTCGGTTTCAACAAATATAGGATCCCAGCCCAGGTGTTCAACATTCACCTCATAGCCTGCTTCCTCAGCGACCGCTTTGATTAAATCAATATCAAAACCGACAACTTCCCCTTTATCAAGGTATTCCATTGGAGCATAGGCGGCATTGGTCACCACGCGAAGTGTTTTCTTTTCTTCCGCTGCTTCCTGCCCGCCATTTCCGCTTGTTTCCTCCGATGCCGATCCGCAAGCGGTCATAAACATTGCCGCCGCCAAAACAAGGCACCATAATTTCACTAAACTCTTTTTCATCTCTATTTCCCCCTGCCTTTTCTTTCTTAATTTAAATAACTTAATCTATTAATCATAGATTTATTATAAACGAGATTGAATTAATATGCAATATAGTAAATAAAAATACAAAAGCGGGCGACAAAACAATTTATTAATAACCTAGTCACTCTTATATTCCGGATACAAAAAAAAGCCTGACCCCTTTGGCGCTGTAAAGCGCCGGGGGTCAGGCACCCTATAATGGATTAAAGGACTTTGCTGAGGAAGGCTTGGGTTCTTTCCTGCTGCGGGTTTTCGAATAATGGTATCGGTTCGTTTTCTTCGACGATATAGCCGCCGTCCATAAAGATGACCCTGTCGCCGACTTCTCGCGCGAAGCCCATCTCATGGGTAACGACCACCATCGTCATTCCTTCCTTGGCAAGCTGTTTCATAACCTCAAGCACCTCGCCGACCACTTCAGGGTCAAGAGCTGAAGTTGGTTCATCAAACAGCATGATCTTCGGTTCCATCGCCAGCGCCCTGGCAATGGCCACACGCTGTTTCTGCCCCCCGGAAAGGGAGCTCGGATAGGCCTCCGCTTTTTCCTCGAGCCCAACTTTGCGAAGCAGCTCCAGACCTCTTGCCCGAGCCGTTTCTGCCGGGACATTCCTAACCTTGACAGGAGCTAGCATAATGTTCTCAATAACTGTTTTATGCGGGAAGAGATTGAACTGCTGAAAGACCATGCCGACTTCTTCCCTCATTTTGTTCAGGTTATTCTTTTTATCGGTAATGTCTTTTCCTTCTATATAAATATGGCCGCCGGTGATGGATTCAAGCAGGTTGATGCACCTTAGCAAGGTGGATTTCCCGGAGCCTGATGGCCCGATCACCACCACCACCTCTTGCGGCTTGATGGTAAGATTGATATCTTTCAATACTTCGTTGGTCCCAAACGATTTCTTCAGATTCTGGATTTTTATCATTCTGTTTTCAACCTTCTTTCAAGGCGACTTAAAATAAAGCTAAGGGAAATAGTCAAGATCAGGTAAATAAGTGCCGCAGTAAGGTATGGCTCCCATACCTTGTAATATTGGCCTGCCATGGCCCGCCCCCAGTACATGATTTCCGGAGCAGTAATAACTGCTGCAAGGGATGATTCCTTAATCAGGACAATGAATTCATTCCCCAGCGGCGGAATCATCCGCTTAAAAGCCTGGGGAAGGATAACATGCCTCATGGCTTGTCCATGGGTCATACCAAGCGACCTAGCCGCTTCCATCTGCCCCCGGTCGATGGATTGGATTCCGGCCCTGAAAATTTCGGCGATATAGGCGGCCGCGTTTAAGGAAAGGGCCAGTATAGCAGCGGCAACCGCATTTGTATGTCCTAAAAACGCCGGAACAACACCAAAGTGAATCAATAAAATTTGGACAAAAAGCGGTGTTCCGCGGAAAAAGGTAATATAAAGGGAAAAAGGCAGAGCAATCAGCTTATTGTTCACCATTTTACCAAGGCCGATCAACAGCCCAAGCACCGTCCCAATCAGGATTCCGGCAAGTGAGAGGCCAATTGTCAGCAGTGTTCCCTTAAGCAGGAAAGGTGCATATTCCGCGATGATATCAAATCGAAAGTCCATCGATAATCCTCCTAAAAGCATAACGCGAGCGAATCATGATTTGATTCCAGCCCGGGCCGACAAAAATAAGATAAAAATTGCGTAACCACTGATTCAGTTACGCAATTCCATATAGCATTATTGCTGTTCTTTCAATACATCAATATTTGGTTCATTGCCAAACCATTTTTTATAAATTTCTGTGTATGTTCCATTTTCAAGCACAGCATTGATGGCGTCATTGAATTCACCAACCAGCTCGCTTCCTTTTGGAAATAGCACGCCGTAGAACTCGGAATCGAATGCGGAGTCTTCAATGACTGTCAGATTTTTATCCGGATTGTTCTTCGCATATTCCTCGACGACCATATTGTCGGCCACGACTGCTGCCGCACCGCCGCTTTCCATTTCCATGATTGCGAGGTTATTGTCTTCAAACTTTTTGATGTCCGGGCTGTTCTTCCCTAACAAGGCATCCATTGCCGCCTGGCCGGTGGTTCCATTTTGAACTGCGACTTTCTTCCCCTTCAGGTCCTCGGCACTTTTAATATCGCTGCCTTCAGGAACGAGGATTTTGTTGGTGGATTGGAAATATGGATGTGAGAAGTCATAGGACTGTTTGCGGTCATCATTAATCGTGATGGAGGAAACAGCCAGGTCCGCCCGTTTGCTCTCGATCTCAACGAAAATTGGATCCCAGCCAACATGCTCGACATTTACCTCATAGCCGGCTTCCTTAGCAACAGCCTTGATAAAATCAATATCAAAGCCAACAACTTCACCTTTATCCTGATATTCCATTGGTGCATAGGCAGCGTCTGTCACGATTCTCAATGTTTTCTTCGTTTCAGTGTCCTCTGCATTGCCAGCTCCCTCGCTTCCCTCATCTTGCGGAGATGATCCGCAGGCAGTAAGGAACATGGCCAGCACCAGTAGAAGGCTCCACGCTACAATTTTGTTTTTCACTTGTTCTCCCCCTTGACTTCTTTTAAATAATATTATTTCATTAATCCTTCACAAATATTCTATAATTTCTTTTATTGGTTTATTATATCCTGTATTGCATTTCTATGCAATAACCCATCTGAAAAAACTTCATTCTATTACTTTTTTAGAATACTATTCTGTTTAAATATTAATTAGTGAAAATTCCATAAATAATTTAAGGTTTATTCGAGTCACATTTCCAGTGGCTGCAAACCAAGAATCCTTCTTTTCCAATTTCTTCATAACACCTTGCTCATCCCCTCACGGCGGGTTAAAATGAAAAACAGGCGCAGGTCATGCCAGTCGCCTGTTATAACGCGTATTGGAACAATATTGAAATACAGGAGACAGCGAAAACCATGAATAAAAAGAAGCTTTTAATTATATATGTGGGCGCGAGCATGGCCTGGATTTTCGGCACCAACTTCCTGATCGATGCATTCAGTCCTGAATCGCTGGCCCAGCAGCTTGAGCAGGCTAAAGAGATTTTTTATGTCATAGTCACTGGCTGCTTCTTTTATTTTTTCGTTTCAAAGTCTGAAGAGCTGAGTGCTGCCAAACAGGAGGAAAAAAGGCTGTCCACCTTGATCAATGCGATGGTGGACTTTGTGAATTTTAAAGACGGGCAAGGACGCTGGCAAGAAGCGAACGAATATGGCCTGAAACTATTCCAGCTGGAGGGCGTTGACTATCGCGGCAAAAAGGACTCAGAGCTTGCGGAGTACTCGGAGTTTTACGGTGATGCGCTCAGGTATTGCGAGGTTTCCGATGAAGAGACATGGAGACAGGGAACCGTCAGCCATGTCGAAGAAATCCTTCCTGCTCCGGATGGAACCTCCAAAACATTCGATACTATTAAAGTACCGCTCTTTCATTCCGACGGAAGCAGAAAAGGGCTCGTGGTAATCGGAAGGGATGTCACCGAGAAAAGGCGGGTAAAAAAACTCCTTGAGGAAAGCGAGCAGCGATATAAATCATTATTTGACTATAATCCGGATATTGTATATATGCTGGACCTGGATGGAATCATCACGAACCTGAATCCGCAATTCTCTTCCATAACAGGCTACAAGACGGAGCAGGCAATCGGCAAACCTCTTAAAAGCATTCTTCCCGAAGCAGCCATGCAGGATGCCTACGACTGCCTGGCTGCCGTAATAACGGACAAACAGCCAAAAAGCTACGAGTTCATGGGTCACCATAAAAATGGCCACCCTATCAGGCTTTATTGTGTATCGGTGCCAATGATGATCAATGGTGAAATCGCCGGGGTCATCGGCTATGCAAAAGATATAACAACGGTCAGGGAAACCGAGGAAAGGCTCAGGAGAACCGAAAAGCTCTCTGTTGTGGGCGAGCTTTCAGCGAGCGTCGCCCACGAAATCCGCAACCCGCTTACTTCCCTGAAAGGATTTGTCCAGCTGCTGCAGATGGAAGACGAAAAGCATCTGGGCTATTATCAGATTATGCTGGACGAGCTGGACCGGATCAACCATATAGTCAGCGAGCTTCTCCTGCTTGCAAAGCCTCAGCAGGTTAAATATACGAAAACCGATATCCGCGGCATTCTTAATGATGTCATTTCCCTGCTGAAAACAGAAGCAAGCCTGTACAATGTCCAGATTGAATTCCAGCCTTTAGATGAATGCCAGGAAATTGAATGTGAGCCAAACCAGTTGAAACAGCTGTTCATCAACCTGATTAAAAATGCCATTGAAGCTTCCAAGAGCGGGGATTCCGTTGTGATTTCCATTGCCATGAGCAATGGCAGCATATCCATCTCTGTAAAGGATAGCGGCTGCGGGATATCGAAGGAAATGATGAAGAGGCTCGGCGAACCGTTCTATTCTTCAAAGGAAAAAGGAACAGGCCTTGGGCTGACCGTTTCATTCAAGATTGTCCAATCCCATCACGGGACGATAAGATTCAACAGTGAGGCCCATAATGGTACAGAAGTGCTGGTCCGGCTGCCTGTAAGCGGGAACCAAAGAATTCCCCCGGCAAGCACCCGGCATATATATTCCGCTTAGAAGCAAGGCGGATTTCGAAGCCGCCGACAGACATATTTGATTGAAAAAGGTCCAGCCCCTTATTACGGGAGGCTGGACCTTTTCATTTGCACATGGCGGCCGTTTAATCTTCATCTTTAATATCGATGTCTTCAGGAATGGGCTCGCTGAGTACCTCTTCCACCAGTTTCCTGTACTTTTCCACCTGGTTCAGATGGGTCGCAAACTGCTCCTTGTAAACCAGGTACTGTTCGCCGTCAAATACGGCCCGAATCTTCTTCTGCCTTACCAGGCTTTCAACTGCATTCTCCGGCATCGACAAATACTCCGCCGCTTCCTTAATCGTCAAATACATCCATAATTCTCCTCTCGGGGGTCAGGCACCCTTTAGCACATCAACGCATCGCGGGTCAGGCACCCGTCATCGCTTTACCGCGGCACCGGACCGGGGGTCAGGCACGCTTTAGGGCTTTAGGGTGTCGATGAGGTGCTGGGCTGCCTTGCGGTAGGTGTTGCTTATGTTTACGAGCGAGGCTGCGAGCAGGGCTTTTTCGAGTGTATCGGTGCCTTGTTCGCCTAACTTGGCCATCTCTGCGCCTGCCTCTTCTGCCCTTTCGATAATATCCTTTTTAAACTTGTCATTATTTTTATCGTATATATCCAGGTAGCCTGAATAAAACTTTTCGAGGTCGAGTTCCCCCTGTGATGTCTTTTCACTGACTTCGTCAAGGACTTTCTTTATGTCGCCAATCGACAAGGATCCCTTCAACTGATAAATCAGGGAAATAAGGATAATATGTTCCTTCGAGTACTTCTTGTTTTTCACAGGGAAAAACAATTTCCCCTTCGCATAATTATTGATCATTGTTTTGGTCAGGACTTTTCCATCTTCTCCCCGTGTCGAACCGCTGAATGTATTTTCAAACAGCTGAATGACCTGGTCCATATATAAATCGATGCCAGGAATGTCCTCAAGGCGAATATTCTTATCCAACTCCAACGCTTCCGCCAGCTCATTTACCTTTTCCATTGTCCGCCTCGCTTTTTATCAATAGTCATGTACATTGTATTATAGCTTGAAATCTCTTGAAGGTAAACGTTGACTATATAAGATAATACCGATATAATTACACATAGTAATTAAAACTACTCAAAATAGTTTGGGAGGTCTGAAAATGAATCAGTATATCAGAGAGCCTATTAATGGATTCACCCACCTTGCTGGAGCTGTCCTCGCTTTTATCGGACTGCTGGCAATGGTGATCAAAGCATCAGGAAACTCGGCGTCGCCGTTAGCCATCAGCGCCGTTATCATTTTCGGCATCAGCATGATCCTGCTTTACAGTGCTTCTGCTGCCTATCATATGGTCATTGCAAAGAAAAAGGTCATCCATTTTTTGAGGAGGATTGACCACTCCATGATTTACATCCTGATTGCAGGAACGTATGCACCTTTTTGCCTGATTACCCTTAATGGTGTCACCGGGTGGATACTCTTTAGCATTGTCATGCTTGCAGCCGTGCTGGGTGTTGTTTTTAAACTGGTGTGGTTCCGTTCTCCGAGGTGGCTTTCCACAGGCCTCTACATCGCAATGGGCTGGCTGATCATTTTGGCCTCATCTCCTCTGTCGGCGAATCTTCCGGCAGGAGGAATGGTTCTTTTGGTAAGCGGCGGCATCCTTTATACGATTGGCGGGTTAATTTACGGCTTCAAGCCGGAATTCATGAAGTCCCGGCACCTTGGATATCATGAAATCTTCCACATCTTTATTTTGCTCGGGAGCCTCGCCCATTTTTCAAGCGTCTATTTCTATGTTTTATAATCCTCTTCCCAAAGCCCCTGTTCCCATTGAGCAGGGGCTTTTACCTTTCATGAAAATACCCGGTTAGAATACATGACATCAATGATGACATCACCTTCCAAATCCCCTAATCTAAAAAAAACATCCTATTGGCTTTGCTAAATTAAAATTTTTAACCGGAAGGTGGTCAATATGAAAAACGAAGCGGAATTTCAGCTAGCCAAAAAAATCATTCAACTTGATTTGCTGCGTGACGAATTGTATGAAGAATTGCTGTCGGCCCTCGGCCGCAGAACCCCCGAATTTTTACGGGCTGTACAGAATGGTTTCGAAAGGGAGGTGAAGGCGTATGGCAAACATTTTACGGGAAGCGCTTGAGAAGGCAAGACGGCATTATATTCTCAAAATTTCCAGACAGTTCCCTGCCCTCCATTCCTCAGCCGAACTAAGCAAGCTCTCCCTAACAGAACTCCAGGAAATTTGGAATATGCAAAAACCGGCTAAGTAACACCCCGCCTGTTGGCTGAACCTTATTTATCAATAGGGTCAGCCAACAGGCTATATTTACAGCCCTCCATCGTGTTGGAAGAGGATTCCCAGCCAATTTAAAACCAAGTCGATTAACAGCACATTTAATTTTTTATAGTCATGTAAGGTAATATGACATATAATAATAAGAAAATTCAAAACAAAAAAATGAGGTGAGCCAACTTGGCGGCAGCAGAATCTTCTTATAAAGATAAAAAGGTCATTACCATAGGCATTGTCCGTGAACTGACCGGGTTGTCCGAAAGGCAAATACGCTATTACGAGGAAAGAAAACTCATATTTCCCGACCGTACTCCAGGAGGCAGCAGAAAATACTCTTTTTCCGATATTGAACTGCTTATGGAAATCGCCAATAAAATTGAAGATGGAGTGCAAACATACGAGATCAGGCAGGAAATGATCAGGGAAAAGAGGGCAATGGATAAAAAAACACACCACAAAATGATCCAAGGCCAATTAAACGCCCAATTTGGCATACAAAAAAGGTAACCCCTTTCCCCGCGTTATTTTATGTGTAAGGTTTTCTAACACAACTGTAGAAACTGAATTTAATCGGTGCGAAAATACAGTTACAGAAAGCCAATACAACAAATTACCGGAAGGGGAGAAATTATGGATACGACCTTTTTACTGAACAGCCTTTGGGTTATGGTATCTGCAGTCTTAGTTATTCTGATGATCGGGGGCTTCATCCTCCTGGAGACAGGTTCCACCAGAATGAAAAATGCTGGACATATTGCAGGCAAAACGATTCTTACCTTTGGCATTTCCTCCATCGTCTTTTGGGCCGTTGGCTACGGTTTTATCTTTGGCGAAGGCAACGCACTTATCGGTTTATCGGACTTTTTCTATTCAGGATATGACATTGAAGGGCTGGGCCTTTCAGGAGCCGTCTTTTTCTTATTTCAAACGGCTTTTGCCGGCATTTCCATCACCATTGCATTTGGCGGTTTTGCCGAAAGAGCAAAAATGTCTGTCTATCTGGTATTCTCAGTTTTATTCGCCACTCTTGTTTATCCCCCTATTGCCCACTGGATTTGGGGCGGCGGCTGGCTGGCAGAGCACGGCAAGCAGGATTTCGCCGGATCCACGGTTGTCCACTTGACCGGTGCAATGGCCGCCCTCGCCGCCACCATCCTCTTAAAGCCGCGGATTGGCAAATACAACAAAGATGGTTCAGCCAACAACCTCTATGGGCATAACCAGGTTTACACAGCCCTAAGTGTCCTGCTTTTATGGGTCGGATGGTTTGGTTTCAACGCAGGCAGCACCATTGCGGTTGACGAAGGTTTTTTTGGATTTGTCGCCTTGAACACAAACCTGGCCGCCGCTGCAGGAACAATGGCAGCCATGATTATTTCCTGGGTCGTCCTTGGAAAAGCCGATGTTTCGATGATGCTGAACGGAGCGCTTGCCGGCCTTGTTGCTATCACCGCCTCCTGCGCCTTTGTTGCTCCATGGGCATCCGTTGTCATCGGACTGATTGCCGGCGTCCTCGTTTTCTATAGCATCTCTTTCTTTGAAAAACGCAAAATTGATGATCCTATTTATGCTCTTTCCGTCCATGGTGCTGCAGGGGTTTGGGGAACATTGTCCACCGGCTTTTTCGCGACTCCTGAACTTGCTACAGTCGGCAAGCCCGGACTATTCTACGGCGGCGGTCTCGAACAGCTGGGTGTTCAGGCTCTTGGAGTTGTGGCCTGCGGCGCGTTTGCCTTCATCGTTTCCTACGCTGTTTTAGCCATCATGAAGGCTTCCATGAATGGCTTGAGGGTCAGTGAAGAAGAAGAAATCATGGGCCTTGATATGAGCGAGCATGGAACTTACGGCTATCCGGAACTGCTGCACCCCGGGAATTCAAGCAGCACAGAGGCTTCATCCGGCACTAAGCTACCCGCCGAAAGCCGGCCGCTTAATGCCTAGCCTGGTTAAAACCAATGCAAAACCAAGTCTCCCCTTGGACCTGATGTTCAAGGGGAACTGCCATTTAAATTGGGAAGGGGTGAGGGCTGAATGCTGGACAGCAAAAGCTATGGTCAAATCAAGGCGTTTCGTGATGCAGAACTTCCCCGGGCCCGGTCAACAATCCACGACCTTAATTCCCTGCATGACCAAATCATGAAAAAGACCATTCTTGCTGCTGCCGATTTTTTCGTGAGCAAGGCCGGCCCTCCTCCCTCGCCCTTCTGCTTTTTTGTGATGGGAAGCGCAGGCCGCAGGGAGCAAGGAGCATGGAGCGACCAGGACCACGGAATTATCTATGAACACGGCGGGGCAAATGAGTATTTTTTAGGTCTGGGAGAAGAGATATCGGAAGGGCTTTTTCAGGCCGGCTACAAAAGGTGCGAAGGCAAGGTGATGGCAAACAACCCCTTATGGTGCAAATCGCAGGAAGACTGGCAAGCGCAGATAAGGCAATGGGGACAGGCATCATCGTGGGCAACCATCCGCCACCTGCTGACATTTATCGATAGCAGGCCTCTTTACGGCGAAGGCAGGCTCCTTGAAGACTTAAAGGGTGATACCTGCGAATGGATCCACAGAGAAAAACTGCTCCCTCGCCTCCTGCAAAATACTTTGCATATTAAAAAGGGCATCGGCATCATGGGACAGCTGCTCACAGAAACACATGGCCCCTATTCCGGGATGCTCAATATGAAAGATTCTGGGCTGTTTCCTTATGTCAATGCAGCCCGGCTTCTTGCCATCCGCCATTATATTATGGACACCAGCACAATGGGAAGGCTTGAAAAACTGCCCAATTCGGTGATCTCCCCCGGGGAACGCAGCATTTTCGCCAAACACTTCTCAGGTCTCCTTAGCCTGCGCCTTGCCTATGGGGTTCACAGAGATTACGAGTCGGGGCATTATCTTCAGGTTGAAAGCTTGTCCAAACAAGAAAAACGGCAGTTAAAAGAGGCTTTGAGGACCGGGCTTACCCTTCATGAAACAGCGCGGAAATTGGTTGAAAAGGAAGATTTGCATGGGCATGAGTGATTTTATCCAGTTTTTCAGGAGCAAAGGGAGCAAACTGAGTTCGAATGTCCTTGCAGGCTTCCAAGGACAACAGAATGCGCAGAGTATCTCGTTTCTGCGCCAGCTGGAAAAGGAAATGCGAAAGAACGATGATCTCACCTGCCCGCTGGATGCATTGGAAGCGGTCGTTTTTGACATCGAAACCACCGGCTTTTCCCCGGATAAGGGTGATAAGGTTATTTCAATCGGGGGCGTCAAAATGCGCGGCAGCGAAATTCTGGAAACAGAAACCTTTTACTCGCTCGTACGCACCACAGCACCTTTGCCTCCGGAAATAGCGGAACTGACCAAAATCAGTGATGACGAGTTGACTCGAGCCCCTGATGGAGCTGATGTCCTGATGAAGTTTTTTACGTTTGTTTCCAGCAGCATTCTTGTCGCCCACCATGCCAGACATGAGAAAACCTTTATGCAGAACATGACCTGGAGCCTGACCAGGACACGGTTTCAGCACCGGATTATCGACACTTCCTTTTTAACCAGGCTGTTTGATCCCACCCCCGGCTCCCAGGCCCTCGAAGAGCTTTGCGCGTCATGCGGCATTGCCATCCACAATCGTCACCACGCCCTCGGCGATGCCCTGATGACCGCCGAGCTCTGGTCGCATTATCTTAAAAAAGCCCAGAAAGCCGGCTACCAAAACCTGCATGAAATCTACACCCACCTCGCCAGACTCCGCTAACCAAAGAAGAAACCGTTTCGCGCGGTGAAACATCACTCCACCACCGCGTGCCTGACCCCCGGCGCGGTGAAGCAGCAAAGGGTGCCTGACCCCTTGTGAAATTTTAATTATCAAAATATATTGACATAGCATTCTACCTCTGATAAATTATTTCTAAATAATAAAGTCGATGACGAGAAGAGTAAGGCAGAACCCTGTTCCGCAGAGAGCCAGCATTAGGTGAAAGCTGGCGTTCAGCACTGCCCGAAAATCCCCTCCGAGATGCAAAGCTGAAAATATAGTAAGCTTTGACGGCCTTTCCTCCGTTACACGTGGAACACGTATGTTGGTACGTTGACTAAGTGCCGCAGTTTTTTTCATGCTGCGGAATGAGGGTGGTAACGCGAGTTCAAACTCGTCCCTGTTTTGGGGACGAGTTTTTTTATTTTCAAAAAAAAGGAGAGATTATTTTGCGAAAGTTTGACAGTTTGTTTATCGGATTGATGCTATTTTCAATGTTTTTTGGGGCGGGTAATCTTATTTTCCCTCCTTTCCTGGGAGCGATGTCGGGGACTTCCTACTGGCTGGCGATGGCCGGCTTTGTCCTGACAGCCGTAGGCCTTCCGTTCGCCGTCCTTTTTGCCATCGCCCGTGTCAAAGGCGGCATCCAGGCAATCGGCAACCGAGTTCACCCTGTGTTCAGCACCGTTTTTATGGTGATCGTTTATTTGTCCATCGGCCCGTTCCTGGCCATACCGAGAAATGCCAATGTCGCTTTTGAAATGGGGGTTGTATCCTTCACCGGCTCATCCAATCCTGTTTTATTATTGGTCTATTCCGCTGTATTCTTTTTACTTGTTTACTTTGTAAGCCTGAATCCCGCCAATCTCGAAAAATATTTAGGCCGCTATATGACGCCGACCTTGCTTGTGTCCGTGGTTGCCCTTTGCGTGCTTGGCTTTATGAAATTGGACGGAAACTTCCAGGCTCCGGCCGGCGGCTATGAGTCCGGCGCGTTCTTCAAAGGCTTCCTTGAAGGCTATAATACGATGGATGCCCTTGCGGCGCTTGCCTTCGGAATAGTCATCCTGACTGCAGTCAAGCAGCGCGGAGTACGCAGCGAAACACAAATGACCAGCTATATGCTCAAGGCGGCCCTTGTCGCAGGCTCTTTGCTTGCATTGGTCTATGTCTCCCTCGGAGCGGTTGGCGCTAAAATGGCGGCCAATGGGGAGTTTGAAAACGGGACCCAGATCCTTGCAGGGGCAGCAGCCCATGTATTTGGCCAAAGCGGGCCATTGCTGCTCGGAGTCATTTTTACACTGGCCTGCTTTACCACAGTAGTCGGGCTAACCTCGGCCTGCGGTCAATATTTCTCGGACCTGCTTCCAAAGGCCAGCTACAAAATGGTGGTTTTGATGGTCGCCTTAATTGGATTCACCCTGTCAAATATGGGGCTGAGCCAGATTCTCAAAGTTTCGGTGCCATTCCTGGTAACAGCCTATCCGCTGACCATTGTACTAGTCACCCTCACCTTCTTTGACAAGTACTTCAATGGAGCCAGGATTGTCTATGCCAGCACCATGCTGTTTACCGGAATCTTTGCGGTGATCGGCGGCCTGAACGCTTTTGGATTCAGCCTTGGACCAGTTGAAACACTGCGGACTGCCCTTCCTTTTTCATCATCGGGCCTTGAATGGGTTGTCCCGGCTCTTGCAGGAGCTGTTGTCGGAATCCTGCTGAACAAAGTTGTTCCCGCAACACAATTGGATGAATTAAAGGCAAAAGCTTCTTAATAATAATTGGAACAGGATGCTGCCTCCTTTACACGATAAAGGAGGCCAGCATCTTTTTTTATTCAAGTGATATGCATCACAAACCTGATTCTGGAGATATGGTACATTGTGAATGAGAACAGTTATCACCTTTAATTACTGTCTACATCGTCACAATATACCATTCTTTCACATATTTCCATCATTTCTTAAAGGAGAATGAATATGAGCGAAATCATTAATAACCGTGAATCAGGAATTGAGAGCAAATCAGAACGCCAGGCAATGCTTAAGCAAATTATTAAGGATTTGCACAATGGAAAAAGCGTCGATGATGTGAAAGCCCAATTTGAAAATGCTGTCGGTCAAATATCCGTGGCGGAAATTTCCCAGCTTGAACAAGCTTTGATGGAGGAAGAAGGCATCCCCGTATCCGAAGTCCAGCGGCTCTGCTCGGTTCATACCGCCGTCTTCAAAGGCTCCATTGAGGAAATTCACCAATCGGGAAAGCCCGAAGAACAGCCCGGACACCCTATTCATACCTTTAAGCTTGAAAATAGGGAAATTGACAAGCTTTTAAACTTTAAAATGCAGCTGCACCTGGAGCGTTTTGAAAAAGAAGACAGCGAAAAAAATCGAATCAAGCTGATTGAAGATTTGAACCTGCTTGCTGATGTGGACAAACACTATACCCGCAAGGAAAACCTGCTGTTCCCTTACCTGGAGAAATACGGAATCTACGGTCCCACCCAGGTGATGTGGGGAGTGGATGACGGCATCCGCGCAGCCATAAAAGGCGCCAAGGAAAAGCTGGTCCACTACAATGGAGACAAAAAAGCCGTACACGCCGCCGTTTATTTTGTCATTCGTGAAACAAGTGAAATGATTTACAAAGAGGAAAACATCCTGTTCCCCATGGCACTGCAAACATTGACGGAGGATGAATGGATCAAAATTGCCCACGATGGCGAGGATATCGGCTACTGCCTGGCTGCACCAACTGGTGTCTGGAAACCTGAGCGGGCGGAAATGAAGGCTGCCGCCATGTCAGATGGTTTCATCAAAATGGAAACCGGCCTCCTGTCATTGAAACAATTGGAGCTGATGCTCAACCATCTTCCAGTCGATATCACTTTTATTGACGAGGATGACGTGGTACGCTACTTCTCTCATGGCAAGGGGCGCATTTTCCACCGCACAAAAGCAGTAATTGGACGGACCGTGCAAAACTGCCATCCTCCTAAAAGCGTCCATGTTGTCGAGGACTTGCTCCGCGATTTTAAAGCCGGCGTAAAAGATGTGGAGGATTTCTATATCAAGTTTCGCGATAAATATGTCTATATCCGCTATTTTGCCGTCCGCGATGAGGCTGGCAAATATGGCGGTACGCTTGAATTCACCCAAAATATCGATCCAATCCAGGCTATACAAGGTGAAAAGCGGATACTATCCTAATGAATGAGGTGCAGGCACAATGAAACAAGAGCTAATCGACAAAATGTATGAAGTGCTTGAAGATGTCATAGATCCCGAATTGGGCATTGATATTATCAACCTCGGGTTGGTGTACGATATCCTTCTAGATGAAGAGAACAACGCTACCATCAATATGACGATGACCTCAATGGGCTGCCCGCTTGCCCCGCAAATCATGTCGGATGCCCATATGAAACTGTCTGCCAATATAAAAGAATTAAGAGATATTAAAATCAACATTGTCTGGAGCCCGGCCTGGTCAAAAGACCGGATGTCCAGATACGCAAAAATTGCCCTTGGTGTCCATGTCTGATGCTGACTCATGCAGCTGCCTCGTCCGAGCCCCGAACCAGGCAGCTGTTTTTCATGTTGCCGCAGATGCCAAACACCGGTTTACCAGAATGTCTGTGAATCTTTGGCAGCGTTCCCTGTCGCTTTCCTGCGGCATCAATTCCACCTTTAGGGTAACCGCCAATTGAGTGTGGACAAAAAGCAGGTCCCTGAACTTGTCCACAGCCCCGCAATAAGCAGGGTAAAATGAGTCACCACTTCCCGCAGCCCCGGTAATTAGCTGCTTGGGAGCCTGGCTGGCAATCGCTTCATAAACTGGTTTCATTTCAGACGGAATCTCCCCATTTCCCCATGTATAGGTCACAACCGCTAAAAGATCCAATTCTCCCAACTGCCATGCCGGAAAGCTGCCAGCATGGCAGAAAGCAGGTTCAATCTTGTGTTTGCGAAACCCATCTGCGATGATTTCTGCCAGTTCCCGCGTATTCCCGGTAATCGAAGCGTAAACGATTCCGGCTCTAATACCATTACAGCTCATCGAATCCATTATTCTGCGTCACCTTTGAATACGTGCGGGACTTTTGTTCAAAGAAATCCGACTTGGTTTCATTGATCATCTCGTCGCTGAATACATGGATCCACGGCATAGGGTTCTCTCTATCAGGATAGAGATTCTTCAAGCCGAGCTGACGGAGCCGCTTGTTGGCGAGATATTCCACATACCCTTCGAACTCAGAAATATCGATTCCCTCTATTTTATTAAAAATGAACCCCGCCCACTCCTGTTCCAGCTTTACCGCAGCATCAATCTGTTCATAGATATACTGAATATGCTCATCCGTATTCAGCTCCGGATGTTCAGCAAGCAAAATCCGGATAAACTGGGAAATAAAATAGGCATGCTGCATTTCATCACGCTGGATATAGCTGATCATCGTACTTGTTTTCAGCATTTTCTGTTGGCGGGCCAGATGATAAAAGAAGGCAAATCCGGCGTAAAAATAAATCCCCTCCAAATTGATGGAATTGACACCCAGCCTGAAAAGATTTTCCGGAGTGGGATTTTCATAAAAAGAATCATAGGCATCCAGAATCAGCTGGTTCCGCTTTTGGACAACAGGATCGCTTTTCGCCTGGTTAAAGCGCTCATTCTGTTCGTGTATCGGAACAAGCGAGCTCAGGATGTAGGAATACGACTCATTATGAACCGCCTCCTGCTGGGAAATGACGGCGAAAATCGCCTTGAAGCTTGAATCGGTGACATAGTCCATCACCTGGCTCATGGTCGGTGTCTGCAGGCTGTCCAGGCAGGCCAGCTGCGTATTGACTCTGAGGAAAACATCCTGTTCGGCAGGAGTTAATGTATCCCATTGCTTGATGTCATCCTGCATATTGATTTCCTGGGCTTTCCAAAAATTTGAAAGCAGTGTCTGGTACAGGTCATACATTTGCGGATAGGCTATATCATTCCAATTTAACAGACCCGAGGAACGGCCATTAAGGATGCCTGTCGATTTATTGGGATGCCCTGGGTAAAAAAGTTTGCTCTTCGGCAGTTGCTGGTAGATGTTCATAGTATTCCTCCTGATAAAGTTTTAGCTATGGCAGGCTTCGCATTCCTCTATTTCCGACTGCGATGTGCTTCTGATGTAATAGGTCGTTTTCAGGCCTTGCTTCCAGGATTCGAGGTGGAGATGGAGCAAGTCCTTGGCCTTAATGTCGTGCCGCACATATAGATTGAAAGAGACAGCCTGGTCGATATGGCGCTGGCGGGCTGCATTCTGCCTGATGCTCCACACCTGGTCCAGTTCATGCCGGGCCCTGCGGTAGAAATTGTAGGTAATATGATTAAGGTCAGGCGCTGTCACCTTAAATTTGAAATTCTTTTTCTCCTCCGCATATTCGACTGCGTACAGCGGGTCAATTCCATCCGTGGACCCGCCGATTTTTGCTGTTGAAGAATTGGGTGCAACTGCCATCAGCCAGCCGTTGCGGATCCCGTTGCGGCCGACAGCTTCCTTCAATTCAGCCCAGCGGCCCGGACCATAGTTCCTGCGCTCAAAATATTTGCCTGTCTGCCACTCGGAACCGCTAAATTGGCTGTAGGCTTCTTTCTCCTTCGCCAGCTCCATCGAAGAACGGATCGTATGGTAGGCAATATCTTCATAGAGCTTGTCTGCATACTGGACAGCTTCCTCTGACTCCCAATGAATGCCTTGCAGGGCAAGCAGGTGATGCCAGCCGAACGTTCCCAGTCCTACTGCCCGATATTTCTGGTTGGTCTTCCTTGCCTGTCCGACACTGATGGTATTTAAATCGATGGCGTTATCAAGCATTCGCACCTGGATGTTGATCAGCCGTTCCAGCACCCCGGCAGGCACCGCCTTCGCAAGATTAATAGAAGACAGATTGCAAACGACAAAATCGCCGGGCTTCCGGACAATCACAATATTGCCCTCTTCATCCTCATATTCGCGAACCATCGTCGTAGGGGACATATTCTGGGCGATTTCGGTACAAAGATTGCTGCAGTAAATGGATGTGCGGCCTTCCCCCAAGACATGCTTGTTCGGATTTTGGCGGTTGACTTCATCCCGGTAAAACATGTATGGCGTTCCTGTTTCAAGCTGGGCGACCATTATGCGGGCCATGACATCCATTGCCCTGTAGGTTTTCCGGGGCAGGAGGGGATTTGAGACTGCTTCTTCGTACTTTTCCGTGAAATATTTCTGGTCTTTTTCATCATAAAAATCCTCAAGCCCCAGCGGATTGCCACTCTCATCTTTCCAGCCCATCATTTGTTTGACCTGATGAGGACAGAAGGTATGCCACTCCCCAATGCTTCTGCCGTTCCCGTCCTTTTCCTCAAGTTTCTTCATAAACAGATCAGGTACAGTGACCCCTGTAAAAATATCATGGGCTTTTCTTCTTTCATCCCCATTATTGGTTTTCAAATCCAGGAAACCATTCATGATGTCCTTGTGGAACAAGTCCAGATAAATTGCGACCGCACCTTGGCGCTGGCCAAGCTGGTCAACAGAAACGGCCGTATCGTTGAGCAGGCGGATCCATGGCACCACCCCTGAAGAGGTTCCTTTGAATTTTTTGATATCGGAGCCCAGCGCCCTCACTTTTCCATAGTAGATGCCGATGCCTCCTCCGTCCTTGCTGAGGCGGGCGATGTCCCAATTATTTAAATAGATACCGTCCAGCGAGTCATCCACCGCATCAATAAAACAGGAAGAAAGCTGCCCAAAGCTTTTGCCTGCATTCGAAAGAGTCGGCGTGGCCACTGTCATATACAGATGGCTTAGAGCCCAGTAGGCTTCCTTTACAAGGTTCTGCCTGATGCTCTCCTTTTCGTTTTTCATCAGAGTCATCGCAATCACCATGAATCTCTCCTGGGGCAGCTCAAACGTGCGGCCATCATGATCCTTCGCAAGATAGCGGTCGGCCATCAGGAATAATCCTATGTAATTAAATAAATAATCCCGTTTTATTTCGATTTCACTGCCAAGTTCCTCAATCTGCTTCCTTGAGTAGGTTTGCAGCAGGTCCGGTGAATAGATGCCCTTTGAGGTCAATTTTTCAATAAGTTCATAGAAACTCCCGTATTTCTGCTCCCGGGAATAGCCCCGGTTTTCCGCCGCTTTTTCGTAAAGTTCGTCCAGGAAAAGGCGGGCGGCAACAAATGTCCAGTCCGGCTGGTCCATTGCCGTATGATTAAGGGCATAGGACAGGGCATGCTGCCTGGCCTCCGCTTCTGCTGCATCCAGTTTTTTTAAGTGCCCAATGATTCCTTCCGTGTTCAATTGATGGTTTCCGGCAGCCTCGCTGATAATCTCCAGAACATGCCCGACTTTTGTTTGTACCTTCGTGTCCATGATGATTCCTCCCACGTTCACAGGGATGCACGCACATCCTGTGTTTTTAAAATAAAAAAATCCGCTCATTATTGAGCGGATGAAACGATAGCATCAAAAGACACCATCCCGGCACTCCAGAAAAGAGCCAGGCACTGCCTCCTGTCGCCATCGTTTCATCTTCCCAATCCCCGAAGAAGCTGAAACATCTTAAGCAAGACAGGTCTCCTGACTCATGCTTCACCCTACTTTGAGCCCTTCCCATATAAGCACCTTTTTCAAGCACGTTATACAGTGGTTTGCTCATTTCGTCAGCAATGACAGTTGCGGGGGCAGTTCTGGATTTTCACCAGATTCCCATTTAAGCCTTGACGGCATCTTCACTTAAGGCAACACAATATGTAGTTATTGATATTGATTGAGATTACAATATATTGAATATGATAATCTAGTATCTAGTTCTTTTCAAGTTTTAACATCCGATAAAATCCCGGAGGATGCCCTCCGGGATTTTTAATATTAAACTTTGCGGCTCCAGTGCCTGTGGCCGGCCACAGCCTGGATGAAGGAATCCGCCACATTCCCGATGTCATCCTTTTCCCTGCTGGCTACAATACCTGGGCCTGATTCGGTCGCCAGGATGCCTACTGCCAATAAAAGCTCAACGCCTTCACCGACTGCTCCAAGCGCCTTGTAATGTTTGTACGTTTCATCAATAAAATCCAAGGCATCCTTGTTTATTTTAAGCTTATTCACGCTTTCTTCGCCCGCAGCGATAAATACGGCATCAAATTCGTACGGACTGGTCGTCAGGAATGCGTCCGACACTTCAACATCCTCTCCATTGTCACTTTTGATCATGCCATGGGTTGTGCTGATGATCTTTCCTTGTACGCCTTTTTCCCTGAAAGCCATAAGCAGATGATTCAGCTCTTTGCCGGAAAACCCATTGTCGGCGAGAATCGCGACCTTCCTGGAAAAGGCTGTCTTGACCGTATTCTCCTGGCTCAATGCCGGGGAAGACAATGTCACATCGGCGCCCATATGATCTGTCTGGACTTGCAATCCCAGGCCTTCTCCAATCTGCTCGGCAAGATAGCGGTCGACATTGCTGAACATGTTGACAACCTGCTGGCGGACATCACTGCTCTTGCATTTGCCAAGTTCAAAACGGAAGGCATTGATAATATGCTGTTTTTCAGGTTCGGACATGCTGTTCCAAAACAACTTCGCCTGGCTGTAGTGGTCCTTGAAGCTGTCACTGCGGCTGCGGACTTTACGTCCTTCGACTTTCTCCTGGTAGTGTTCGTACCCGCCTTCTTCTTTTGCCGCTGGTGACGGTGTGTTGCCAGCCAGCGAGTTTTTATGATAGCTGACCTGTCCTTTGTGGATAGCCATTTGGTTGTAGCCATCCCGCTGGTTGTTATGCACAGGAGCGACGCTGCGGTTAATCGGGATCTGGTGGAAGTTCGGGCCGCCGAGACGGATCAGTTGTGTATCTGTATAGGAAAAGAGCCTGCCCTGCAGGAGCGGGTCGTTCGAAAAGTCGATCCCAGGAACTACGTGGCCAGGGTGGAAAGCCGCCTGCTCGGTTTCGGCAAACACATTATCAACATTCCGGTTCAGCGTCATTTTCCCGATTTTGTGGACCGGAATGATTTCTTCTGGCCAAATCTTCGTTGGGTCGAGAATATCAAAGTCAAAACTGAATTCATCTTCTTCCTTGAGCACCTGGATACCCAGTTCAAATTCCGGATAATTGCCCATTTCAATTGCTTCATAAAGGTCGCGGCGGTTGAAGTCCGGATCTTTTCCGGCAATTTTCTGGGCTTCATCCCATACAAGTGAGTGGACACCAAGCACCGGCTTCCAGTGGAATTTTACAAAATGGGAAACGCCCTGATCGTTTACGAGCCTGAAGGTATGGACGCCAAAGCCTTCCATCATCCTGAAGCTGCGCGGAATGGCGCGGTCGGACATCGTCCACATAATCATATGCGCTGATTCGGTATTGTTGGCGACAAAATCCCAGAACGTATCATGGGCGTTGGAAGCCTGCGGCATCTCGTTGTGCGGTTCCGGTTTGAAGGAATGGACTAAATCAGGGAACTTCATGGCATCCTGGATGAAGAAAACCGGGATATTGTTGGCGACGAGGTCATATATTCCTTCCTCAGTATAGAACTTTGTCGCAAAGCCCCTTGCATCCCTTACGGTTTCAGCAGAACCCCGGGACCCGGCCACAGTTGAAAACCGGACAAAAACCGGCGTTTTCACATTGGGGTCCTGAAGGAACTTTGCTTTTGTCAGATGGGCCATTGACTCATACACCTGAAAATAACCATGGGCACCGAATCCTCTGGCATGCACGACTCTTTCGGGAATCCGTTCATGGTCAAAATGGGTCATCTTTTCCCTGAAATGGAAATCCTCCATGATGGTTGGGCCGCGCTCACCTGCTTTTAAGGAATGCTCATCCTCCGACACACGCACTCCTTGGTTCGTTGTCAGCTTTTCACCTGAACTGTCCACGCGAAACTGCTCCAGCTGCTTGTCCTTGCTGGACTCATTGATACGATTATCCTTTTTCATCCTGATGGTATTCCTCCCTCTTATTTCATACTGGTGCTGCCCGCTTGTATACGGTGTTCGTCTATGTAGGATTAAAGCCATTATGTAGCCAGGCAGCATGAGTGCCTGTTCCCCTCTTACCTTTCTCAGTCACCATTAAACATCCCGGACTAATTTTTATAAAAATGATGTTTGGATTCAGCCTCAGGTCTTAGGAAATGTTCATGCTTTAGTGCATTGAGGGCGGCCACAAAATGGAATAGGATGGTAGTAACGAAACCCTATTATGAATGGAGTGGAAATGATGCTGAGGGGAATTTTAACGATTTTTTTGGTGATTACCGGATTGTATCTTGCTTTTACGAATTTACCTTCCTTGGGCTGGTTTAATTGGGGCAATGAAAGGGGCCGGGCATTACCGACGGATAAGATTAAGAACATTGAGATTGAGACATCCAGCGTCCAAACGGTGGTGATTCCGGAAGACAGGAAGGATGTTGAGACGGAGTATGAGGGCAATGGCAAGGTAACCGCACAGCTGAATGGCGACACCCTCGAGATTCACGCAAAAGGGCCAAAGTTCCAATTTTTCAATATGAATAACGATAAGGAAAAGCTGAAGATTTATGTTCCGGAAGATTACAATCAAAATATGGAAATCAGTGTTGGATCGGGGTTTTTGTCTTTTGGCGATGGTTCGCAGGGATCAGCGATGAGGCTGAAAGAGTTGAGGGTGAAGGCAGGGTCCGGAAGAATTGAGATTGGGCCGCTTGAAGCAGGTTCAGTCGACTATGATCTATCGTCCGGGGAAATTGTATCAGATTCATTGACAACGAAGAATGGAGTCTTCAAAGTCAGCTCAGGCAGGCTCAAGCTTGATCAATATTCAGGGCCCGCTGAAGCGAATGTTTCCTCAGGCGAACTGCACATCAAGATGGAAAAGCTGACAGGTCCAGTGGAAATTGATGTAAGCTCTGGCCATGCGGAGCTGGACCTCCCCGATGATGCCGATTTCGCCCTGAATGGCAAAATCAGCAGCGGCAACATCAGCAACTCTTTTCCTCTAAGCGGGGAAAACAGCAGCTCCAATAAAATCAAGGGCCAACACGGATCCGGAAAGCACCAGATTAATCTAAACGTCTCAAGCGGCAACATCAGCCTCCACTAAAATCCTTTATCCGAAGAAAGGGTGCCTGACCCCACGTGCGGTGACGCGTCACCGCACGTGGGGTCAGGCACCCTTTTGTGTAGTGAAGTGCCCTCTGCTTCGCTGGGATAATTAGTTTTCTTTTCGTTTTTACTTCCATTAATATAATAGAGAGAGATGGCATCATAGCTGCCTCTAGAGGCTCCATTTAAAGGAGGCATTTGCATGTTTGAACTGACGATTACCATGCTGGAGCGGCTCGGCATTATTGTGACGATTGCGTTTGTTCTCACCCGCTTCCCGTTTTTCAGGGATATGGTCTATCGTGAGCAGCTGGACCGCAGACAGCAGGTTACTGCCATTATCTTTTTCGGCTTTTTCGGCATTATCGGCACTTATACAGGCCTAAGCCTCAGTACGGAGAGCCTCCAGTTTAACCGCTGGACCGCAGACCTTGCTGCCGATGAAGCGATTGCCAACTCTCGGGTTATTGGCGTGGTCCTTGCCGGTCTTCTTGGCGGATACAAGGTCGGGATTGGCGCTGGATTAATTGCCGGAATCCATCGTTTTACTCTCGGCGGTTTTACAGCCCTTGCCTGCGGACTGGCTTCCATCATTGCCGGAATCCTCTCCGGGGCGCTTCACCGCAAAGACAAGCGTGTCAATTTGAAGTCCGCCTTCCTGGTTGGGGCTTTGGCAGAAGCGATCCAGATGCTCATTATTCTGCTGCTTGCCCGACCGTTTGACAAGGCTGCAACGCTTGTGGAAATTATCGGTGTCCCCATGATTCTCGCCAATGGTTTGGGCTGTGCCTTATTTCTGTTAATCATAAACAGCGTTATCAACGAAGAGGAGAAGGCCGGAGCCATGCAGGCACAGAAAACACTAAGGATTGCGGACCAGACCCTTGCCTATCTCAGGAACGGAATCAATCCTGCTTCGGCCAAAGCGGTTTGCCATATCCTTCATAATGAAATTAAAACCAGTGCCGTGGCGATGACCAACCTTAAGGAAATCCTTGCGCACGTTGGACTAGGGTACGACCACCATAAATCAGAAAGCCCGATTCAGACCCAAATCACGATTGACGCCATTAAAAAGGGAGAAATTATTGCCGCCGGCCATGAATCCATACATTGCCGCGTCACAGGCTGCCCGCTCGGAGCCGTCGTCATCGCCCCCCTTAAGCAGCGAGGAGAAACCATTGGTACGCTAAAGTTCTATTTCAGGTCCGAAAAGGAAATCACCAATGTTGTCATGGAACTTATTACAGGGCTTAGCGCGATGATGAGCAGCCAGCTGGAAGTAGCCGAAGCGGATAAAGCCCATCAGCTGGCCAAAGAGGCAGAAATAAAGGTCCTACAGGCACAGATCAGCCCGCACTTTCTTTTCAACACCTTGAATACGATTGTATCGCTTGTCCGCATCGACCCGGCCAAGGCACGAAAACTGCTTGTCTCCCTGTCCCATTATCTTAGGCAGAACATGTCCGCCACAACCCAGAGCATGGCAACATTGGAGCAGGAACTGCGGCATGTAAAAGCCTACCTGGAGATTGAAGAAGCAAGGTTTGTGCAAAAACTGCAGGTTTTTTACGATATCGATCAAGAGGCTTTGCTTAAAAAGCTCCCGCCTCTGACACTGCAGCCAATTGTGGAAAATGCGATCAAGCATGGCTTCAAAGATAAGGAAAACAACTGCGTCGTCACTATTACTATAAAAAAACTCGACGGGAGGACACTAGTCAGAGTCGAGGACAACGGGCAAGGAATGACAGAGGAGCGCTCACGGCAGGTGGTTAAAACACCGATTGAATCCGAGACCGGAACAGGCCTTGCACTATATAATGTAAACCGGAGGCTCACCATGATGCTTGGCGATTATGCCAGCCTACAAATTAAGAGTGAACCTGATAAAGGCACAGAGGTCGCCTTTTTCATCCCACATGCAGAGGAAGATAATAAAAATGGAAGCCATTAGAACCTTAATTGTTGATGATGAATTATATACCCGTGATGAACTTAGGCACTTATTGCGTGCCTACCCGTCCATTCAGGTGGTCGGCGAGGCGGAGTCTGGGGAAGCGGCAGTATTGAAGGCCATCCAGCTTCAGCCTGATGTGGTTTTTTTGGACGTGGAAATGCCGAGGATGAATGGGATGGAAGCCGCAAAAGCACTGATGGAACTGAAAAAAATGCCCTTGGTCGTATTCGCGACTGCCTACCCGGAGTTTGCTGTTGAAGCCTTCCGGTACGATGCGGTCGACTACCTGCTTAAACCGTATGATGAGGAGCTATTGAAAGAAACCATTGTAAGAATTGAAAAGAAGCTTGCGGCTTCCCTTAATGAGGATTCTGGAAAATCCCCCGGAAAACTCGCCGTGGAAGCCGAGGGAGAAATTTTTTACCTTGAGCCAAAAGATATTCTCTACATCTATCGGGATGACAAAATTACAAGGCTTGTCGCAAAGAGCGGTGAGTATGAAACAAAGACCCCTCTTAAAGATTTGGAAAGCAGGCTTCAAACCTTTGGGTTTTTCCGGATTCATAAAAGCTATTTGGTGAATCTCGATTATGTGATCCGTATGACTCCGTGGTTCAATGGTGCTTTCCAGCTGCAAGTTGAAGGAAGGGAAGAAATGCTTTCGGTAAGCCGGAACTATGTGAAAAATTTAAGAATGCGGCTGGAGATATAATGTTTCCGCCGCATTTTGGGGGGCTCACAATGATTTTCCTGAGGGTGGCTAATGCATCTTAATCATGAAATAAAGCGCTTTAATTCCGATTTCCGACCTTTCAATCCTGATTCTCCCCCTTTTTCTTTCGTTCTATTATACTAGGGATGAAAACGTATTCATTATATTTTTAAACAAAGGGGGATATATCATGATTACATTTTTAGCGGCTATTGCCCTTTTAATTGTTGGTTATTTTACGTATGGCAAATTCGTTGAAAGAGTTTTCGGTGTAAAGGAGGAAAGAGCAACGCCTGCTTATGTCAACAATGACGGTGTTGACTATGTACCGATGAGCACACCGAAGAATTCCTTGATTCAGCTATTGAACATTGCCGGTACCGGCCCGATTTTCGGACCAATTATGGGAGCGCTTTACGGACCGGTCGCGTTTATCTGGATTGTCGTTGGCTGTATTTTTGCCGGTGCTGTCCATGACTACCTTACCGGAATGATTTCCATCCGCAACCGCGGTGCCCATCTGCCCGAGCTTGCAAGCAAGTTCCTGGGGAAAGTCATGAAGCATGTTGTCAATGCTTTTGCTGTACTTCTTCTGCTTTTGGTTGGTACCGTTTTCGTTTCTACGCCTGCGAGCCTTCTGCATGTCCTGATGGACGGGAAAGTAGCACTTGGCGTCCTTATTGCCGTTATTTTCATCTATTACATCCTGGCTACATTGCTGCCAGTTGATAAAATCATCGGCCGCGTTTACCCTTACTTCGGCGCATTGCTTGTCATCAGTGCTCTTGGAGTCGGAATCGGGCTTATCGTGACAGGCGCGCCAATCCCGGAATTGTCACTAACTAATTTCCACCCTGCTAACGCAGCGATCTTCCCGCTGATTTTCTTTACGATCACATGCGGAGCGCTGTCAGGGTTCCATGCAACGCAAACACCTATCATTTCACGTACCACTCAGAAAGAGAAGCAAGGACGCAAAATTTTCTACGGCATGATGATCGCCGAAGGAATCATTGCGATGATCTGGGCAGCCGCTGCGATGAGCCTTTTCAATGGCTACGGCGGATTGCAGGAAATCCTGGCAGCAGGCGGACCTGGAGCGGTCGTAAGCGAAGTATCAACAGCGATGCTTGGAGCATTCGGCGGTACACTTGCGGTACTTGGGGTTGTAGTCCTGCCAATCACTTCCGGAGACACAGCTTTCCGCAGTGCGCGAATGATCATTGCTGAATACCTGAACATTGCCCAAAAGAAATTTTCAAGCCGCCTTTGGATTGCCGTTCCTTTATTTGCAATCTCTGTTGTTCTTACACAAATCGACTTTAACCTTCTGTGGAGATATTTCAGCTGGGCCAACCAGGCAACGGCCGTTATTGCCCTGTTCGTAGGCGCCATGTATCTCTACATCGCCAAAAAGAATTACTGGATAGCGCTGATTCCTGGAGCCTTCATGCTGGTAATGGTCATCACCTATATCCTGAATGCACAGATTGGATTCCGTCTGCCGATGAACATCGCCTGGATCGGCGGCTTCATTGGAACGGCCGTCCTGATTGGCCTGTTCTTCTCGGCAGCCAAAAAGGCGCGGGCGAACAAGCTGCCGCTTGAAGAAGACGTATCCGATTATAATCAAGTCGCATAATGAGCTGCTGTCGCCCTGAATATCGCAAAGTGGTAAACGAACAGGAAGAGAAGGTCAATCAGCAAGGGAAGGATTCCCTTCCCCTCCTGGTCAAAATCATCATTGTGATCATAAGTGCTGCAGCAATTGGAACAGCATTCCTGCTATAAACATTGAAAGCACGCGGCCACCGCGTGCTTTTATACTTCACCGTACCCCCGGGTGCCTGACCCCCGGCACGTTAATGCGGCAAAGCAAAGCAAAACGAACCGAACAAGGCATGCCCGATTCGTCTATTTCTCCTTCCTATCCGTTCATTTTCTCCTTCCCCCCTCTTATTAGTGTAAATGGTACAATGAGGAAAAGACTGTTATCCAGAAGGGATTGAAATGTGGGGAATGGCCGCTGTTCAACTATTTATCATCCTGCTGTTTCTGTTGTTTGCCTGGGCAATCAGGAGAAAAAAAGCGTACTGGCTGATTTCGGGCTTTTCCACGAGGCCGAAGGAAGAACAGCAGGAATTGATTGAAAATGGAATGCCTCAAAAGACAGGAACATTGCTGCTCGTTACGGCCGTTGGCATGCTGATGCTGCTGCCGCTTGTTTTTACACGGTTCCATTTTGCCATGGAAGTCCAATTTGGATTCATGCTAGTGTTTTTGCTCGGGGGATTTATCTACTTATCAAAATACGAAATCGCAAAAAAGCGGAAACGAAGCTACCTTTTTTCTTCCCTGCTGTTTATCGGGACGATAGGGTTGGTTATCGGGCTTTATTTCGCTGGCTATCAGGATTATGAGCTGAAAATAGCTGGCGAAAAATTTGAAATAACCGGATTGTACGGAGACGAATGGCAGACGAGTGACATCAAGGAGGTTCAGTTGCTAGATAAAATGCCTGAAGTAACCTGGAGAGAAAACGGCTTTGGGCTGGCCACAATGTCAAAAGGCCGATTTACCGTGGAAGGGTATGGCAGTTCACTGCTTTTTATAAGGAAGGATGCCCCGCCTTATCTCTACATCGAGCTTGAAGGCCAACACATCTTTATCAACGGTAAAACACCCAGTGAAACAGAAAGCTGGCATCAGAGTCTGCGCAAAACCATTCAGCCTGCACCATGATGAAGTATTAAACAACAAAAGGGTGCCTGACCCCCGGCGCGGTGCTGCGGTGAAGTGGGGCAGCCCCTGACTTAAGGAGGTTATAAGATGAGAATTTTAATAGTTGGAGTTGGCGGAATAGGCGGCTACTTTGGCGCAAGATTGCTGGAAAAAGGCGCGGACGTCACATTTTTGGTACGGGAAAAGCGGAAGCAGCAGCTTCAGAAGCATGGTCTTGTGGTAAGAAGCATTCACGGAGATCTGCATGTTCACCAGCCAAAAACGATTTTGAGCGGAGAACAAGCGGAGACATTTGACGTCATCCTGCTGTCAACGAAGGCTTATCACCTGCAAGGGGCCATTGAAAGCATTCAGCCTTATGCAGAGGAAAACACCTTGATCCTTCCGCTTTTGAACGGCATCGCCCATATGGACGCACTTAAAGCAGCCTTTGGAGAGCACAACATCCTGGGCGGCCTCTGCTTCATTGAAACAACCTTGGATGAGGACGGGACTATCATCCAGACAAGCCCAATCCATGACCTTGTGTTCGGGGAGTTGTCCGGAGAAAAAACAGACCGCGTTCGCATGCTTGAAGACGCATTCCAGGGAACAAAGGCCCGCATTACCCTTTCAGACCAAATCCAGCAGGATATGTGGCATAAATACCTGTTCATTTCCACCTTAAGCGGCGTCACTTCGCTGTTCCAGGCTCCCATTGGACCGATCCGGGACCAGGAGTATGGCCTTGAAACGGTGCGCAGCCTCCTTGCAGAGTGCGGCAGGGTTATGAGAAGCGTAAATGCCCCTCTCGCCGGGAACATTGAAGAAGTCCAGGCAGACAAAATAATGCAGATGGGCTATAACATGAAATCCTCCCTGCAGCGGGATATGGAAAAAGGCTTGAAAACAGAAGCCGACCATTTCTTCAAGTATCTTCTTGACCTCGGGAGAGCCAATAACATTCATACACCGGTCATTGCCGCCATTTACACCAATCTTAAAATATACGAAACTTCATTGCACTAAATCATTACCACCCCAAAGGGTGCCTGACCCGCGGCGAGTTGGCGCGTTATTGCGTTGCTGTGGTGCTGGCTCCCCTTTCCTTTTCCTCTGCTACCCCCTCTCCCCCTTAATTATTTCAATATATTAATTTCTTGAATAAAATAAGAAGCCTCATTATAATGTAATAGCTGTCTTCCTTTCTGAAAGCGCTGTATGGGCTCAGGAAGCACAGCGATACATCCATCACTTGACGGAGGAGATTTCCATGAAGAACTTATTATTATCATTCATCGCTATCACCCTTGCCATCGTTCTGTCAGCTTGCGGCGGAGAAAATAAGGAAGCCGAGCAGGATACTGCGGCGAAAGAAGGAGCAAGCGAGGAAACAAATATTAAAAAGCCGCTTGTCCAATATTACATGGGCATGGTTAAGACGATCAATGAACATGATGCAGAGCTGAACGCCTATGAACAGGCTGAAGAGCCAGCTTCCGACATGAAGGCTGCTGCAAGTTCATCTGCTGCTGCCGTTGCGGAAGAAGTACAAAAGCTTGAAATTCCTGAAGAATTGAAAGAACAGAAGGCAGATATTGAAAATGCTGTCGGTGACATCATCTCTTCTTATGAAATGAAAGCGGAAGAGCTGGAAAAAGATGCTCCTGCACTTGATGAAGCAAATGAGGTATTTGCCCAAGGCGTTGCAAAGCTTGGCACCATTTTTGAAAATGCAGGACTCCAAAAACCAGGTTTGGCAAAAGAAGTGAACTAATTTTCCTTCCGGCCCCTGGAAAACCCAGGAAACACCAGACGCATAATGAGGACCAGCACTGCTTATAGTGCCGGTCCTTTTTATTGCTAGGACCTAGGTTTTCTGGTCCCGCTGCTGCCAGTTGTACCTTCAATTTCCGTCATACCGATGTGTGCCTCCCTCATTTAACGGGTAAATCAAGGAGAAAACATCTGCTGAAAAAACAGCAGGATTTTTCATGAAAGAGGTGGTACAGATCATGCCAGCATTCCACACCAGCAGCGATAGAAAAAAGAAGGCCGTCCGTTATTCCGCCGTGGCTTTGGGCCTCACAGGGGCCGCTTACCTAATAGCAGAGCATAAGAGAAAAAAACAGGCTGCCCCCTCTGTCCCTTCCTTTATGCTCGATTTTATTGAGCAAAAACAGGACCAGATTACACTTGCATGGCCTCACATCGGAGAATCCTACAGGGTGTACCGCAACGGCCAGTTCGTCTATTCAGGACAAGAACCGAGGCTAACGGATACCAGCCTCCTGCCTGGAACCATTTATTCGTACAGCATTGAATGTCTGGACGCCCAGGATGAACCCATTGAAAAAATCAAAGTGCAAACGGCAACAGCTGTCAGCGAAAAGAGGACCGAAAATGTCCTGGCTGATTCCATTTTTACCACGGTCGTGACAAAAGGGCAGATTAGCCTGGAGTGGGAGCCGATTGATGGAATCGAAGAATATACCATTCTCCGAAATGGATTGGAAGCCGGAAAAGTAAAAAAATGTTTATTCATAGATTTGGAAATAGAAGATCAAGAGGAATACACCTACACCATCAGGGCACGGCGTCCGCTTGAACTGTCGGAGCAGGAAGCTAGCGAGGGCAAGTCGCTTATGGCCAACATATTAGGCTTTCTAAAATGGGATACTTCAACACAGCGCACTGCCATGGAGGAATTTGAAATCACCACCAGGATTGCTCCCCTCAAACAGCTTTTAGAAGGTGAAAAACAGAAATCCCCTGAAAATAATCAATCAAAAAAGCATTTGCGCTACACGACCTTCCTGCCGCAAAAGTGGCTGAAGAATCCGAATGCAGCCTCGAAATACCATTACTTTAAAGGCGATCACCGGGGATTCAACCCAGACTCCCCCCAATATCGGACGAGGGCCGATGTACATCTGGACATGAGCGGAGTTGACGAACCTGTCGAGCTCGTTAAATCGGTCGGAACAACCAAGGCGTACAACTGGCTGCGAAGCCCCATCGGGGAAGCTCAGGCCTCCGATGAGGGAATTGCAGTCGAAAAGGTCTTTAATACAGACGAAAAGGTAGCATTCCAACTGATTCATTCTGTAGGGAATCCTCTCGTCCTTTCGCCTGCCATTGATTATGATGTCCATGCCACTTTTTACCGTAATGGTGAAATGGATATTGCCGGAAATCACGACCAGGCCCCCCATCATGAGGTGTACCTGAAATCCGTGGATTCCCCCCACTGGGAAACCATCCATCAATCCCGCAGCAAAGGGCTGGAAATGATGGCCCCGTCAACAGCGAATAAATTATGGCGATACACCACGTTTACCATCTAGACAGAAAAAGAACAAAAGGAAGGAACAGGTCCCATACAGGCAGGCTGTTCCTTCCTTTTAAGTTTATAAAAATCGCTTTCTGACGCTTGGCGGCGGCAGCATACAGCTTTCTTTTTTCCCAAACCATTTATAGCGGTTTTTGGCAATCACATCATAGGCCGCGTTCCGGACCGGGGCCGGAATAATCATGAGGCCGTACAGCAGCTTCCAGGCTCCCTTCAGGTGCCGGCTAATCCTCAGGGCAGCAGCCGATTTGTAATACACCTTGTCGCCTTCAATCAATACCATGCTGTCCACATCATCCCGAATATGGTGCTTCCTTGCCAGTTCTTCGCCAGCATCGCTCTGCAAAGAAGCAAAATGGAATACCCCTTTTGGATCCCGCTGTATGATAAACTGTACGCTCGCATCGCAAAAATTACATTCACCATCAAACAAGACTACCGGATTCATACACTTCCCTCCTAAAAGAGATGCTAGTTTTTAAAATAATGCTTCATTATACTTTAGCCGTTTCTATGCTGGAGGAAACATTTTGCCGCATCCTTCACCCCATAACACCCATGTGGTATTTTCATCCAATCCCTGTCTGCAGGTTGGTTCCGGCAGCCAGCGGGGAATAGCATTGTAAGGACAAAATTGCCAACGGAGGAGATTCATGTGAAAAAAATACTATTGCCCATCATGAGCGCCGTTTTATTGGCAGCCTGCAGCGGCCAGGAAAATACGGATACGGCAAACCCTGAGGAGGCAAGTGCGCCGCCTGAGTTCGAAACAGACGGCATGACGCTTAAACAGCTGGAAGAAACGCTGCACCCTGGCACCGACCTGGATACGTATGGAATGGAAGTCCAGGCATTGGTCCAGCAGGGAAGAATCAATATCCAGGAAAAAGTGCAGCTTTCGGATGATGGAAAATCCCATGCTGACATCATTGCCGCAAAAGACGGCTTCCTCGCCGTCGTTAACGATGGCAACCAGGTCACACATACAGAAAAATTTGATACTGCAGATGCCGCCAGGACCTATCTCGACCAAGAACATTAAGCTATCGGTTTAACCACTAGAACCCTGTGAAGCAGGGTTCTTTTTATGAACCAAAAGCGGCAGCTGCTTATGCTTATATTGTATTACAAAAAACCCAAGCTTCGTTTTCCAATCTTCCATTTTCAGACTTTTAGACCTTTCGAAAATCGAAATAATGTAGTATCTTATAAAAGAAAATAGAATACAGGAACGAGAGGGCAGGCTTATGTGGAGAAACAGGAATGTTTGGATTTTATTGACAGGTGAGTTTATCGCCGGTCTTGGACTTTGGCTCGGTATTATTGGAAATTTGGAGTTTATGCAGGAAAAGGTTCCGTCTGACTTTCTGAAATCCCTGCTGCTGGCTGCCGGCCTCCTTGCCGGAATCGCCGCAGGCCCAATCGCCGGCAAGCTGGTCGATCAGTATAGCAAAAAAACCGTCATGCTTGGGGCTGGGGTTGTGAGGGCAATCAGTGTGCTGTTTATGCTTACTGCCATTGAAACAGGTTCTGTCTGGTGGATGCTTGTGTTTTTAATTTGCCTCCAGGTTTCGGCGGCTTTTTACTTTCCTGCGCTTCAGGCTGCGATTCCGCTGGTCGTGGCTGAAAAGGAACTGCTTCAGCTGAATGGCGTGCATATGAACGTATCGACACTGTCGCGGATTCTTGGTACCGCAGCAGCGGGAGTCATGCTTGTCATTTTACCGCTGAACATGCTCTATATCCTTTCGCTGACAGCCTATGTCATTTTATTGCTTCTAACATGGTTCCTTAAAATTGAAGAGCATGCCAGGCCAGAGCGCCCTGCGAAGACGGAAAGCAAGGACCATGCTGGGTTCAAGGATGTTTTCCCTGTCATAAAAAAGCTGCCGGTCATCATGATGACGCTGATTATGACGCTTATTCCCCTTTTGATTCTGGGCGGATTCAACCTGATGGTGATCAATATTAGCGAAATTCAGGACAGCTCCGCGATCAAAGGGTGGATCTATACATCGGAAGGCCTGGCCTTCATGGCGGGAGCCTTTCTGATCAAACAGATTAACACTAAATTGAAGGCGTATTCCATCCTGGTTTCAAGCTCATTTTTAATCGGTATATCGCAGCTGCTTCTTTACTTTGCCGACATTCCACTTTTAACTATTATTGCATTTTTGTTATTCGGTTTTGCTCTTGGATGCTTTTTTCCTACAACAGCAACCATTTTCCAAACAAAAGTGCCTAAAGAGTTTCACGGCCGGTTCTTTTCCTTCCGCAATATGCTGGACCGGGTGTTCTTCCAGGTCACCCTCCTTTTATCCGGCTTCCTTCTCGATAGTGTCGGCTTGCAGGTAATGGCTGTCATTTTTGGAATTATGGCGATTTCAATGACGCTGGTTTTCATCGCCAAGTTCAAGCAGCTGCCAGCCCTGGATGAGCCGCAAAAGAACATCAGCTAAAGGATTCCCTGTCCCAAATCGTTGAAGAAAGTGAAAAAAATGCTTGAAAATAAAAATAAACAACAAGGTTCAAAGCAGGCATAGCGCCTTCACAAAACGTGCCAGCGCCCTAAGGGGAGCTGGCACGTTTTTTTAGAATAGTTTTTCAAAGCAAAAATACGTTTCATGCCCCTCTGGCTTGCCTTCAAGCACAACTTCGCCTGCTTTCCGGTAGCCCCGCTTTTGGTAAAAAGCAACCGCACTTTTGTTGCCTGAGTAGGCATCCAGCCTTAGCGCAGGGTAGTTCTGCCCTTTTGTAAAATCTTCGGCAAACTGGAGCATTTTCTTGCCATATCCTTTTCCCTGGACGTCAGGGTGGACGCAAAATGAGTGCAGGATTAACGGATTCCCACCCACTTCTGTCCAGTCCGCACCTTCCCATTCAGGTGTCTGCCATTCATCAAGAACCATTGCTCCCACAATCTTTCCGTCTTCCTTAAGAACAAATAAATTCTCATCGGATGAAGCTGATTCAAAATATTCCTTATTAGGATAGCTTTCATCCCATTGCAGGATTCCCCTTTGTTCCAGATAGGCCTTGCAATCCTCAAACATCCGGGCTACTTCGAATATTTCATTGCCTGCTGCCCGTACAATCTCTTCGGTGGCTTCCATCTCAAAACTCCTTTGGTGGTCGTTCTTCCTGCCCTTTAATATTTCCTGGATCCTTTGTTAGAATTCAGGATTTCCAGAATGCAGCTTTGTATGTTTTCTTCCTTACTGGTTAAAGTAAAATGAAAGCAGAACCAAGGAGGCATAAAAATGGAAAGCACCAATGAATTTGTAGCGAAAATCCATGATAAGCAAAAGAAGGATGAAGAAAACAAAAGACGCCAGGGACAGGGCAGCCCGAGCGACAAACTGCCTACAAACCGGAATAAAGGCTGAAAAAAGAAAAGCCCGGTATTAGCACTGGGGCTCGAAATAGAAACGCCTGGGTTCAGCTTAAGATGAACCCAGGCGTTTTTGGCATTTATTTAACTTAGCACTTATTTTATAAGGATATTGGCGCCCGCTAAGTCACTTTGTCCTTTGTAGGTTGCATAAGCGTAGATATTGTAATAGCCTGCAGCAAGCTTTTGTCCGTTCACGGTCCCATCCCATTCAAATGTTGTATATCCGGCTGGAATATTTTCATAAGCTGCGATGTCTCCTACAAACTTTCCAGCAGCCCCAGCAGAATTGGAAGTATACACGAATAGCTCAACCTTTTCGGCACCGCCAGGGAACAATCCTTGAATCTCAAATTTCCCATCAGCTAGCTGGGCAACCCCTACATACTCAGCACGCGGGTAATCCGGCTCGGACACAAACAGGATAGTTGGTACGTCAATGGCTGATTCACCATCGTTAATGGTAATGGAGCCTTCATAATAGCCTGCGGCGAGTTTTCCTGCATCCACCTGGACGTTCAGGTTCACCTGCTGGGACTTGCCTCCGTTGACTTTAAGGTTTTTGCTTGTTGATACTTTGATCGCGTCGGAATGCTCGCCCATGTTTACTTCGAAACTATAAGTCTTGGCTTTTTCAGACAGGTTCTTCACGGTGAACTGCTGCTTTTCCACCTGCTTGCCTTCCGTCTTCAGGAAGGTTCCAAACGAATGGCTTCCAGGAGCCGCAAGGGTTTCTGTCTGCAGGGCATCTGGAAGGCGGATGCTTCCTGCGCCTTGGGAATTATGCGCATAGGACTTTCCGGTTGCAGGGTCAATGACGTCCTCGGCTGTATTCATCAAAGCAGCCTTGACATCCTGGACGCTCCAGTCAGGGTTTGCTTGCAGAACCAGCGCAGCAGCACCGGCTACATGCGGGGACGCCATGCTTGTTCCCTGCATCGCAGCATAGCCGTGAGGGTTCGCTGCATTATGGGTCGGAACGGTACTAGTAATATTCACACCAGGAGCCGAAACATCAGGCTTAACCATCCATGTGTTTGTCACTGGTCCGCGGGAAGAGAACCCGGCCATTGTTTCGCCGACTTTTTTGGAGAAAGCAATGTCAAAGCTTACTTTGTTATTTCCTTTTGCAAGTTCTGCAAGAAGCTTTTGGCCGTCTTCAAGAGTGGTCTTGATTGTCGGCACAGCCATTCCCGGAACATCCGCATGCTCGCCGGCAACATTATTATAGATGATGGCGCCGACCGCACCTGCCGCCTTGGCATTGGCTGCTTTGTCAACAAATGCGAAGTCTCCGCGGCTGATTAATGCTATTTTACCTTTTAGGTCCTTGCCTGCAAAATCAGCTGCAGCACCCATGCCCACATGAACAAACTCAAGTTCTTGTCCATTAAGCGCGACCAATTCCTCATCACTAGGAAAGCCCATGACTTTAGCAGATGGATATTCAACACCGTCAGAAGTTGAAATAACAGAATTATAGACATTGTATGGAAGCTGGGTGGCACCTACGGAAATCGCGTCGCGGGAAGTTCCCGGTGAACCAACCGTCCAGTTGTTCGGACCAGAGTTTCCGTTGGACGTAACGGCGACAACGCCTTCGGCCATTGCCCAATCCAGCGCAATACTTGTTGCATAATCAGGGTCATTCAGCGAGTTTCCAAGTGACAGGTTCATCACATCCGCGCCGTCTTCCACTGCTTTTTCAATCCCGGCGATGACATTTTCGGTTGTTCCTCTGCCTCCAGGTCCCAATACACGGTAAGCAAGCAGGCTTGCCTCAGGGGCAACGCCCTTGATCTGGCCATTTGCCGCAACTGTCCCGGAAACATGGCTTCCGTGGTTGGTCGATGCGCCGCGCGGGTCGCCAGGAGGTGTTTCCCGCGGATCCTGGTCATTATCTACAAAATCATACCCCTTATAATCTCCGAAAGCATGCTCCAAGTCTGGGTGGGTGTAATCAGCGCCTGTATCAATAACGGCTACTGTTACTCCTTCTCCCGTGTAACCAGCATCCCATGCTTTGTCGGAGCCGATGAACG
Source organism: Mesobacillus campisalis (assembly GCF_000986785.1). GTDB lineage: Bacteria > Bacillota > Bacilli > Bacillales > Cytobacillaceae > Mesobacillus_B > Mesobacillus_B campisalis. Next base: position 47,059 of record NZ_LAYY01000023.1, read on the forward strand.
GAGCACTTTCAAACATGGCAGGACTGAACTCTTCAGCAGTAACCTCTTTGCCTTCCCCGACATTTGTTGTCGTATATGTAACATCAGGATACACTGCTTTTACGCCAGGGACTGCCAAAAGGGCCGGAATTTCTTCCTCGGGAAGCTCAGCCGAGAAACCGGAGAAGACATGGTCATATTCACGGTTTACCTTTAAATCCTTAACCGCTTTAGCGGCATCATTTTTAACTTTACTGCGGGCTTGGCCCAGGTTGGCTTTTGTTTGTTTCTGTCCCTTCTGCTTTGCTTCCACCACGGACGGCTCTGTCAGTTCGACGATGACGGTTCCCCTGGCAGCGGAATCAAAGTTGAATTCTCCAACCAGGTCAGCGAGCTTCGGTGCTTCCATGACGTTTACAGGTGCTGCCGCAGCGGGACCTACGCCAGAGATGGCGAGGGCGAGGGCTGCAGAGGTGACCAAAGTTTTCAGAACGTTTTTCTTTGCCATTATTTCTAATCGACCCCTTTTATCATAGTTTTACTAGCTCAAAACAGACTTGGTTTATAACAAGCAAAATAGTTGTTAATATTTAAATAATATTCTGAAATTACATTAAATTACAATAATTCCAAAGGCCCGTTTTATTTGATGACAGCTGGAAATGAAGAGGTCTATATGCCTGCTCTCTTTTCTGCCAGATAAGAGATAGGGGTCTATGTTCCCCCTCTTTTCGCCCTATCTATCCTTCCTAGACCAGAAAAATTATGTTAATATATTTCACATTAACGCTTTATACCGTTAAAGTCTTCTGCATTATATAAGGCTGGGCAGATACTTCCTGCCCAGCCTTATACCTGTGCTTATTGAGTAATGCTAACATCCACCAGATAGGCATAACCATTCTTCACTTTTACCTTGGCAAGGATGTTGCCGTTCCTTGAGGCTTCTTCCAATTCAAGACCGGTATTATCCTCGACAAAGTACTTATCAAGGCTGTAAGTGAGATAAGCGGCCTCTTTCCCTTCCAGCCTGCCATTCCAGCTCGTTGTGATATAATCCAGCTTTCCTTTGAGATATAAACTGGACTCCGGCTTTTCAAGTGTGACTTTTTCGGGTACATGGAAGTTGCCTTCCTGCTTTAATGGCACATAAACATCGATAGCTGAATGCCCTTTTTCAAGCTCTCTTCGCACTTCCTTTTCAACAATGGAAACTGGCACCTCTTCTGCTTCATACTGCAAGATCACATAATCTCCGCGGAACAGGTCCGTCGGGTCGACAGGAATGGTCCTAAGGGTGACTTCTTCGCCGCTCCATAAAGTATACAAGGGAGTGATGGTCATTCCCACCAGGATTCCTATAGGCACCAGGCAAGCTAACAGGATTTGTTTTCCCCGGCTAGACATGGGATTCCGCCCCTTTCTTCCTTTGTCTTTCAAAATACAAGCCGAAACCGAGCAGGAGCAGCCCGCCTATAACGAAAACAAGCGATTTTGGCAAAAAGGCAAAGGTGATATCAAGGTAAAAGCGGAAGATCAGGGCGCAAAGAATGACAATGCTGAGGAGACTCCCTTTCTTGATCAGAAACAATAAAAATAAGATATAAAGGATGGAAAACGGAATGAAGAAATTCCCGGCCCCGGCTGGCCAGTTCTCGCCAAAAGACAGGAAGAGCGCTGCCACGCCATGCACCAGGTATCCTAAAATCACATACACATCCCTCAAGCTCTTCCTCGCCAGCACCAGGCCAATTCCGATGACAAGATAAACCAGACCGTAAATATAAACCGTATCATTGATTCCGTCCAGAAAATAACTGAGTACGGATGCGATAAATGCCAGCTGGAGAAGGCCGTTCACGAACGCAGTTGCTGGCATAAACCCGATCTTTTCATTAAGGAAATAGATGGCCGCGCTCCAGAGCAGGATCCAAATTGGAACACTCTGTCCCATAAGGGGGTCATGCGTCATATAAAATAGAATCAGCAATGAGGACGCCAATAAAATCCATTTATCCCGCAGGACCCAGGCCAGAGGCATGATGCCGAGGGACCACCACATAAAAGCTTCCTGAAAATCCCCGCCGAAGTGGAACATTTGGCCAATAAGGAAAATTCCTGCTCCAAAAACGAGAACGCCAAGATAGTAAAAGCTTCTGGCTGTCTTTGGAAGGTGGCTTTCAAGCTTGTAGCCGGCAAAGCAGCTGCTGGCAAATAAGCTTAAAATAAGCAGGAATTTGGCCAGTTTTCCAATCTCGGCCCAGTTGCTGGCGACAAAGCTGAGAATTCCTGCACCGATTAGCACCGATCCGACATAGAGGAGCGTCTTGGTAAAGGAAAGGTGTTCAATTTCGTACAGCTCCGCTATCTCCTCGCCTTTTCCGGAAGCCAGCACCCCCCTCTTCTCCAAATAGCTGAGTTCACGCTGAAGAATCTGGTATTCACCGGCTTTTAACTTGCGCTTTTCCATGATTTCACTCCTGTTCCTGGCATTGATCGTAACACTTCGATTACAGGCTGCCTCCTTTCTTTCCTGCTTGCAGTGGAGTATCTCCCGGACAGCATAAAGGTCTATCTGAGGCTTGCTGGCGAGGGTGAAAAAAGAAGCCTGATTGCAATAAAAAATCTTTTCAAATGGGAGGTTAAAGGAGATAATATTCTGCAGGTTTATACTTTTATTTTATCAGGATTTTACGCGATTGGTGTTAAATTGTGGAAAGGGGAAAAGATTATTTTGTTGATTCGGCAGGCAGAAATCCGGGACTTACCAGCAATGCTGGAAATCTATAACGATGCAATCCGCAATCTTGCGGCTACATTTGATTTAGCGGAACAAACTCTTAAAGAACGGGAAGAATGGTTCAAAAAATTCGGCGACAAATATCCTCTGATTGTGGCCGAAATAGATGGGGAAATTGCAGGCTATTGCGGTTTGTCTCCTTATAACCAGAAAGCGGCTTTCGCGAAAACAGTGGAGCTGTCCATCTATCTTTCAGACAGGCACCGCGGCAAAGGGACTGGCAGGTCACTCATGGAGGAAATATTAACAAGAGGAAAGAAAATGGGATTTCATACGGTGATTTCCGGCATCACAGCCGGAAACGACGTCAGCGTCAAAATGCACGAAAAGTTCGGGTTTGAAATCGCCGGCCGCCTCAAGGAAGTTGGCTACAAATTCGGCCAATGGCACGACGTCATCTACATGCAGCTCCTGTTCAAATAAGAAAAGCGTAAGCGCCGGGCACTTACCTTTTAAAAACCCTGACCCCCTTTAGCATGCTAAAGGGGGTCAGGCACCGTTTGGGGCTTTAATGTGCTGCAGCGGTTTCTGACAGCGGTTCTTCTTTTATCAGGGCGTGCTTTTCCCATGCCCGGCTGCGCCAGCGGAAAAACATGATGATGCCCCGGGTCCATTCATCCGCTGCAATGGCCAGCCAGACACCCGCCAGGCCGAGGCCCATCTCAAAGACGAGAAAGTAACCGAGGGGCAGGCTCATCATTACCATGGAAATCACCCCGATATAGACCGGGAACCTGGCATCCCCGGCAGCCCGCAGTGAATTAATCAAGACGATATTCAGCGTCCGCCCGGTCTCAAGCACTAGGCTGAGCACCAAAACATCCGACGCAAGCCTGATAATCTCCTGGTCATCGGTAAAAATACCAACCAGAGGCTTGCGGAGCAAGATGACGACACCAATCATCAACAAGGTAATCAAGCTTGCCATGCGCGCGCTCTTCCAAACCCTATGGTAAGCTTCCTCCATCCTGTTTCCGCCCACAAGCCGGCCGACAATAATCGAAGTCCCGATGCCAATCGCTATGGCAAACAGAAAAATGAACATGGACACGTTGTTTGCGTATTGCCTTGCCGCCATGGAGGCTTCCCCAAGAAAGGTAACGTAATATAAAAAGACAATTTGGCAGCCTTGATAAAGAATCTGTTCAAAGGCCGACGGAATCCCAATTTTTAAAATCTTGCCGATAAATTCCTTTGAAAGCGTAAAATAATAGTGCATCTTAATTCGTACTTCCATCACCCGGTAAAGCAGCCAGAAGAAAACAATCAATGCGAGGAACCGGCTGATAACCGAAGAAATGGCAGCACCCTGGACACCCATTTCCGGAAAGCCAAAGTTGCCGAAGATCAGCACATAGTTAGCACCAACGTGGAAAACATTCATACCCAGCGAAACAAACATCGCCTGTTTCGTATAGCCATGGACGCGGATGATAGCCGCAAGCGAATTGATGAGGGCCTGCAGGAAGATAAAACCGCCGACAATGGCCAGGTAGCTTTGTGCATAAGCAAGAACCTCTCCTTTGAGGTTGAGGCCTTCGAGAAGACTGCCGCCAAAAAGGAAGAAAAGCCCGCTGATAATCAGGCCGACACCTAGGTTCAGCGTAATAGCCAGAGCAGCAATCCTGGAAGCGTCCAGATACTTGCGGGCACCAATATACTGCGCAACCACAATTGAAGCCCCGTTTCCGACAACCTCCAGTATCAGGATGGAAATATGCAGGTACTGATTGGCGGCTCCTACTCCGGAAACCGCATTGTCAGAAATCGCACTCAGCATCAGCGTATCGGCAATTCCCATCAGCATGAATAAGAATACTTCAAGAAAAATAGGCCAGGTAAGGTAAAATAAATTCAAATCGCCAGCCGGTTTTGCAGTTAAACCTTTCTTCGCTCGCATCCCTGCCATAAATGTCACCCCGTTTTATAAACACCTGAAAAACAAGGAGTATCTTACCATAGTTATAACGAAGGGTGCTATCGTTTTACATTTTGTAACCGCTTTCTATTTTAGACAAATTATGCGGTTCTGGTTTGGCGGTTGAAGAACCTGAAGAGGCAAGCCGCGGGACCTGGCAGCTTGCCTGTATATGAGCGAAACCGGGGATCCCGGCAGGATATAGCAGCTTCCCTCCTGCTTTATGTTTTATCATGCAGCCGGTATTTGTCTTTCAGGCTGTCTGGGGCCCATTTCACCATTCTTTCGATAATAAATCCGGTGATAACTACATCATCCATAATTCCCAGCATGTAGATAAAATCGGGAATCAGGTCGAAAGGCAAGAATGCATAGGTAAGGAAGAGCAATAAGCTGAGCACCTTTTTGTAAGGTTCCACATCTTTCGAAATAAAGAAGTCTCTAATAAACGGAAATGACTTCCAAAATTTAAGGACAAACCTCATCCGTTTGAAAAATTTAAACACAAAATCACCTGTTTCCTTTCTTACTTTAATATACCTGAACGGACTACACTTCCTATACCCAAAATACCGAACACCAACACAGCAAAGCACTAAAAGGTGCCTGACCCCCGGCGCGGTGAAGTGCTAAACGGTGCCTGACCCTAAGAGCGGTGGAAATTGGTATTGTGTTTGCGGGGGGATTCCTCTATACTTATCTATTGTTCTTCGGGTCACTGCCCGGCGTGGTTCGTAACCCTCCCACGAAAAAAAACTAAGGAGAGATTGATTTTGAATATACGCACCATTGTAGGCAATGGCATCGTAGCCGCTTTATACATCGCGGTTTCCGCCGTCATTCAGCCTTTTGGATTCACCAATGTCCAATTCCGTGTATCGGAAATGTTCAATCACTTGATCGTGTTCAACAAGAACTATTTTTATGGAATTGTACTCGGTGTTTTCCTCACCAACCTGTTCTTTTCCCCAATCGTTGCTTATGACCTTGTTTTCGGAGTCGCCCATTCGGTCATTTCACTGCTTATTACCATCGCTGCGGCCCGTTATATACAAAACACATTAGGTTTGCTTGCCATAAACACAGCGGTGTTCACATTCAATATGTTCATTATTGCCTTTGAACTAAAGCTTGCCTTTAACCTGCCATTCTTCTTTACATGGCTGACAACGGCAGCAGGGGAATTCATCGTGCTGGCAGCCGGAATACCGATAGTGTACGCCATCCATAAGCGAATCAACCTAAATAAGGTGTTATAAAACAAACGCAGGAGCCCTTTAATCTGTACCCTTTGTAAAGGACATTTTAAAAAAAGCTACGCTACTTTAAGAAGATGATCTCTGTATTCAACAGGGGTCATCTTTTTCATATTCCATTGATATCTGTAGTGATTGTAGTAGTGGATTGCAGCTTTCACTTCTTGTTTAAGCTCTTCTAAGGTTTCACATGATTTTATATCAGCCAGGTCCTTAAAATGACCAAAGAATGATTCCTGTGGGGCGTTGTCCCAACAGTTCCCCCTCCTGGACATGGATTGTCCCAACCTGATTTTTTTCACCAGCTTTTGATAAACAGGGCTAGTATAGTGACCTCCCTGGTCAGAGTGTATATAAGCTCCTTTAGCCAGTTTAATCTTCCTCGTTCTTTTTAACTTCTTAAGTGTATCCGTAGCGATATCAAGAGTAACTCG